>CAZEOC010000355.1:0-4615 GCA_964513525.1 uncultured Saprospiraceae bacterium
CTTGAAGTACAAAAATAATAAACGAAAAAGCTTTGATATAAGATTATATGCAGGTCAATTTTTGATTAATTCGGATGATGTTTTTGGTAGTTATCCTTTTTCTTTAATTTCTCAAGGAAGTACAGATTTCTATGACGACAATTTTTATTTTGGTAGAAATAGTAGAGAAGGATTGGCTGCAAATCAAATTAGTTTAGATCAAGGTGGATTTAAGTTTCCGATTAATGCAGGAGCTTCTTCAATTGGACTTAGTAATGATTTTATGCTTGCTATGAATATAAAAGCAGATTTACCAAATAAATTCTTATTCAATTTACCAATCAAACCTTATGCAGATTTAGGATATTTTCAATCAATCTCAGGAGATTATAAATTTTACTATAATACAGGTTTGGCGATAGATTTATTTGATGGAATGTTAGGGGTGTATTTTCCACTATTCTTAACGGATGAAGTGAAGATACAACAACCGGATTTTGCTTCCCGAATTAGTTTCAATTTGAACTTGAATAAATTGAATGGATTTGAAGCATTAAGGAATTTGAGTATTAATTAGAAATCATTTATTGCTTGTCACATTAAGCATATTTTTTAGTTATTTAGAATTAAAAAAAATAAAAATATAGTAGTGTAAGCTTAATTTAGAGTTTGCATTACTATATAGATTTTACCTTTTTACTTACACCAATGTGTAATGTTTAAATATGATATATTATAGACTATACATATATTATTGATTTATATGTGTTTGCAATGTCCCAATATTATAAATTCTTTAATCTAAATCTCTAATAGATTTATGGAGGAAAAAAATAACAACTTTGGTGTTTTTCGAGGAATTCTTGAACACTCTTCTGATTTATTTTGTGTCACACAACAGGATTATAAATTAGTAGATACTAATATATCTTTTTGTCAATTTTTTAATATTACTGAAACGAAACTGAATCTATTTGATTTATTATCCTTTCATTATTCTAATGAATCAAACTTTTCAACAAAGTCATTGAATCAAACGAATAATAGATATAATATTATTAATTGGACAAGAATTAATCAAGAAGATAAAGAATGTATTTTTTGGCTTGGAAAGTTAGATTTAACAAAAAAAATCGAGAGTCTTGAAGAAACTGGTCGAATGGGAAAGATTGGTTTCTGGGAATATGATATTGAGAAAGATAGCATTTTTTGGTCAGAAGAAGTTTATAAAATACATGAAGAACCTTTAGAAAAAACTATTGCTCTAGAAGCCGGAATTAATTATTATCATCCAGATGATATTTCGATTATTTCAGACGCTTTCTCAAAGGCATTGAATGAAGGTATTTCTTATGAAGTGGAGTTAAGAATAATCACAAAAAACAATAAAGTCAAGTGGGTAAAAGCGATTGGAGAACAAGTTTCTGAAGGTGGAAAAGCAATAAAAGTAAAAGGAACTTTTCAAGATATACATCGAACTAAAATTGCAGAATTAAAGCTGGAACGTAGTACAGTTCTGTCTCAACAGATTTTTGATTCTTTGCCAGTTGGTATTTTTTGGAAAGATAAAGAAGGGACTTATCAAGGATTTAATAAAACAAGTACCGAATTTATAGGGATTTCTCCAAGTAAATTGATTGGTAAAAAAGATGAAGACTTAATCAAAGATGAACAGCTTTTAAAAAGAGTTTTAAATCAAGATAAAGAGATTATAGAAGAGCAAAAGATACATTCGGAAAATAGAAATGTTACCTTAAGTAGAACACATTCTCGTACGATTGAATTAAAAAAATTGCCACTTTATAATGAGAAAAATGAAGTTTTTGGAGTGTTAGGCGTTTATATAGATAATACTCGATTGACAAAATTAATTCGTTCGCTTAAGAGTAAAAATAGCGAATTGAACGAATTATTATTTGCAGCTTCTCATGATTTGAAAGAACCGCTTCAAGGCATTAATAGATATAGTCAATTATTAAAAAGAAGGTATAACATAACGCTGGAAACGCACGGAAACCAAATGTTAGATTATATACTTCGAGAGGCTAAACGACAATATCAACAATTTAATGGTTTGACCAGATTTTTAGAAATTGGAAACGAACAAAGAGATATTAAGCTGCTAAATCTTTATAATGTCATTAATGATGCAGTGAATAATATCAATTTTGAAGCATTCGACTATCCTGAATTTGAACTTATTTTTAATGATTTACCGGAGGTGAATTATAATGAATATGACTTAGAAGTTGTCTTTTATGAATTGATTAGTAATGCCATTAAGTTTAGAAAAATTAATCAAAAGTTAAGTATTGAGATATTGGTTATTGATCAAAAAGAATTTTGGCAAATCTTATTTAAAGATAATGGAGAAGGATTTGATGTGAAGGTGAAAAATAAAGTTTTCATGATTTTTCAGAAGTTACATAACAAGTATTATTATGATGGTCCAGGAATAGGTTTGTCTATTTGTAAGAAAATTATTGAGCATTATGGTGGAAAAATTGATGTAGAATCAACGGTTTCGGTTGGGACGACTTTTAGTTTTACTATTCCAAAAGTGATTGTTCAAAGAGAAAAGTTAGATGATTTTGAAAATGTTTAGTTCGTAGCTTAATTATGTCATTAGTGATTAAGTAGAATCTATTTTTGTTTTGGTAAAAATAAACCTATTAGATAAAAATCACTAAAAGTAATTTTCACCTAATAGATTTGAATTTAATTTATCTTCTAAACTCACTCAGATTTGTAGAAATTGTTAAGCTATTTACACCACCAGCTAAATGGTATAAACTTCTACCATAATCAATTCTAAATTTGCTAATTTTCAAACCGACTCCAAAATTAAAACCAGCAAAACTTACTGTATTTGGTACAGACAATTCTGCCCTACGTAAGTGATTATAACCAAATCTTAAACGAAAGTTTTCTCGTTTTCCCATCATAAATTCACCATTAAAAATAAAATGACGAGCTAAATTATCAACAAAGAAATTATCAGAAGGCGGTTCTTCATCTTCTTCACCAAACAATAAAACAGGTTCATCTATACTCGGATCATCATAAGTAACATTCCAACGATGTAAATTATGAACAATAATAGATAATCTAAATGGCAAATGTCTCAATCGTTTTGAAATACCAATTTGCATATCAAAAGGAAGATTTTCAAAATTATCAGGTTGGAAAGTAGTAATCTGCGAACCCATATTTTTGAATAATAAAGTTGCCGTAAATCGTTTTGCGGTATCTTCATAAAATACACCGGCATCTGCTGCAATGCCCAAAGAACGATAAGCTTCAAACTGTGAAGACATCATTTTTAAATTAGCACCAAAACTCAATCTTTCATTGTAACGTCGTCCTGCACCAAGTGTGAAAGCATATTCAGAAGCTGAAAAAGTATTGGTTAATTGCCCAGTATTAGTTGTTCCTTGAAAATCTCCATAATCAACATATTGTACTCCAGCATGAAAAGTAGTTTTTAACTTATCAATATGATGTCCATACCCAAAATAACCATGATTAATTCCAGTCATGAAAAAAGAATGATTAAAACTCATCTGATTATTCATCGCATCATTTAAGATTGCAGGATTGTGATACGCCAATGCAACATCATCATCTTTAATCGTAATTGCATTTCCGCCCAAAGCTGCAACTCTTGCAGTATGTGGCAGAGTTGTAAAAGTATAGACTGTTTGACCACCTATTTGTGCAAAAATATTTTGACAGAGGAAAAAGACAGCAATTGATAAGAGTAATTTTTTCATGTGGTTGGTTTATTGAATAGAAAGAGAATCAGAGTCAGCTCCAAACTGCCTGAGTATTCTATTTTACAAAAATAGTGATTATTCTTATTTAGAATAATTCCTAAACGAATGAAGTTTACAGTCCGTTGTTTTTTTGCTAAGAAAAGTCAAAATACTGACGGTTTCGTTTCAAACAAAAAAAGTGTATCACCGATTGATGATACACTTTTTAAAAACTTAATAAGTTGATATTAATTATTCAGCAGTTTCAATTTCAGACTCTGCTTCTTCTGTTTCCACTTTTTCGTTTAATAAATCACGTGATTTCATATAATCGAACCATTTGATTACTTTTTTGATATCGCTTACATAAACTTGTTCTTTATTATAATTTGGTAGGATTTTTTCAAAATAAGCCTTTAATTCATCTGCACTTGATTTTACAGAGATAGTAGGATTTGTTTCTACTTGATCTTTCATGATACCGAATACATCTCCTAATGGAATTGATTCTTCATCTGTATCGACATAAATTGCAATTGATTCTAAAGGTGTAAAATTATATTTACGACTTGAATAAAATCTTTTTTTATTCGTATCAATATCTTCCAGAACTAATCCATTATTTTTCGTTGTTACTAATTTCAAAACACCGTTAACACTGCTTACTGCAACTAACTTTTCTAAATCTACAGTCATTATTTTTTTAAAGTAAATAGTAGAGGGCAAAAAATAGAAGGACTGATTTTGCAACTTCTACTTTAAATACTCTACTAATATGATTTAATAAAAAAGACCTTTCAAACATTGTCTGAAAGGTCTAAAAATATTGGCGGTCCGGACGGGACTCGAACCCGCGACCCCCTGCGTGACAGGCAGGTATT
>CAZEOC010000356.1:0-4571 GCA_964513525.1 uncultured Saprospiraceae bacterium
ACCCGAAGGTCGCAGGTTCAAGTCCTGTCCCTGCAACAGAGAAAAAGGAAGATCGTCAATTTTGACGGTCTTTTTTTTTGTCCAAAATTTTAGATATAAATCAAATTTCCCTAAATAACAGATTAGAAATACAAAAACCAAAAAGAATCAGATATTGTAATATCTGATTCTTTTTGGTTTTATATGTAAATGTAAATTTCTAACGATTTAGAAATCATTCATCAACCTGAAGTGTATAAGAAAAGAATCTATCCTGTTTTTCTTTTCGATAAGTTTTTACAGCATGATGTACTTCTAAGAAAAAATTATTCTCTCCAATTTTTTCAGTTAGTTTAGATTTACTCAATGCATCTCTAACAGGTCCTTTTACAGCAATCATAAAGAACTCAATTCCTTGTTTTCGACAATCATCTACGACTTCTTCCAAAGCATGAATAGCACTCGAATCTATATTATTAATAGAATCTGCATCTAAGAAAAATGCTTTTAAACTTTTACCTTTGTTATCAATTTGTTTTTTGATAACATGCTTGAAATATGCCGTATTTGCAAAATAAAGTCCTGCATCAAATCGAATTATCAAAGTATCTTTACAGGTTTCTAAATTAGGAAAACGACGGATATTTTTATAAAGTGGCTGGTTTGGAATTTTTCCATAATGTGGACGAGCTGTTTTCATTAATAAAACTAATAAAGACATAAGAATACCAACCAAAACACCATATTCCATTCCTAAGAACAATGTTCCTGCAAAAGTGGCAACTAACATCCAGAAATCAGATTTGTCTGTCAGCCAAAGATATTTGACCATTCTAACATTAACTAATCCTAAAACCGCTACTATGATAATCGCAGCTAAAACAGCATTTGGTAAATGATAGAAAAGTGGTGTTAAAAACAATAAAGTTAAAGTGATTAAACCTGCACTAATCATCGAAGATATGCCAGTTTTTGCTCCTGCTTGTTCATTCACCGCACTTCTTGAAAAGCCACCAGTCACATTAAAGGATTGAAAAAAGGAGCTTATTATATTCATAAACCCTAAAGCAATTAACTCTTGATTTGGACGTATTTCGTACGTTTTTTCTTTGGCTTGCAATGCTTTTCCGACAGCGATGGTTTCCATGAATGCAATCAAAGCAATTGTAATTGCTATTGGTAATAATGTTTGAATATTCTCAATCGAAATATTAGGTACTTGAAAAGAAGGTAAACCTTCTGGAATTTTTCCTATTATTTTCACTGCTTTTGAATCTAAATTAAATCCCCAAACAGTCAGAATTCCTAAAATAACAACCACTAATTGACTTGGAAATGCCTTTTTATATTTTTTGAATAGATATAAAATAACAATTGAAATGCTACCAATTAATAAGGTAAATAAATTTGTATCTCCTATATTTTTTAAAACATTCCAGAGCGTTTGATGAGCAAATTTACTACGGTCTATATCTATCCCTAACAAATGTTTCAACTGACTTATCGCAATAATAAAAGCTGCTGCTGAGGTAAATCCGCTTATAACTGGACGAGATAAAAAATTGACTAGGAATCCCAATCTAAAAATCCCCATTAACAATAATAAAACACCAGTAATAAATGCTAATAATATCGCAAATATTATATATTCTGAACTTCCTACTGCTGCTATTGCGCCAATTCCTGCAGCGACTAATAAAGAATCTAAAGCAACTGGACCAATTCCTAATTGACGAGTTGTTCCAAAGAATGGATAAATTATTAATGGAAATATAGAAGCATATAAACCATAAATTGGTGGTAAACCCGCTAACATAGCATACGCCATTCCTTGTGGAATTAGCATTACACCAACGGTCAAACCTGCAGATAAATCACCTTTAAATTGTGTTATATTATACTTCGGTAACCATTCTAAAATTGGAAAAAATCTTTTCATTTGTATTTTATCTGTTAGGCTTCCAAATTTACATTTCCTTTTATTTATCGTTCGTGATTAGAATTACAAAACATTCAAATTACTTAATAAACTTTAAAAGTTGTTCGACGATTTTGTTGATGTTCCTCTTCTGTACAAGATTCACATTCGCAAGTAGTTGTTAATTTTATTTCTCCATAACCTTGCGATTTCAATCTGTTTGGATTAACTCCTTTTTGAATTAAATAATTTACGACCGTTTTCGCTCGTTTTTTTGATAATTCTAAATTATACTCCTCGCTTCCTCTACAATCTGTATGTGCAGCTATTTCAATTCAAATTTGCGGATTTTGTTTTAATAAAACTATTAATTTATTTAAAATAGGTAAGGAATTTTCTTGAACCTTTGGAGAATTGTAATCATAAAAAATATCATCTAAAGTAATTTCTATATTTTTATATATTTTCTCCATTGTAATTTCAAAAGTAGCTTTTCGATTTAAATTTGTTAATTGTTCTCGAATAGCCAAAGTATCAATTTTTACAACTTTATTGAAATAACCTTTTTTCACAAAAGTAAACGTATAATTATGGTCAATTGTACCTTCAATATCTAAAATTCCTGTATTATCCGTTCGTTTGAAATAAGATAATTTATTCTCCCCAACATTCACATTTGAAAGTGATTTTTTATCTGCCTTGCCAGAAGTCGGATTATTAGCAACTATATACTTTTGTTCATTAATGACTAATTCTAATTGAAAAGGTTGCTTACTATTTGATTCCAATTCTGAGATTTCATCTACTGGTTTTTCCATTAAATAAGTATCAATATTTTCTTGCGAAAAGTAAGTCTGAACAAAGGTTGGTAATCCATAACGAGTCTCTTTATCTCCGATAAAAATAACCTTATCATTCACAGTCGCCTCCTCCCCTTTCTCATTTGGTTTTGCTATAGTTCCAATATAATTTGAAGGAGAAACTTGATAATAAATTTGACCATTTGGCGCAATTTGTAAAGCTCCTACTGTTCTTGTATCTGCTTTTCGCAATATTATTTTAGGAATATCAGAATCCGCTGCTTCCAAATCATATTGTGTAATTTCTCCAGCAAAAGCAGAAGAAGTATATAAAAATCGACCATTTGGAGAAAACTCTATTCCATAAGGATTTCCAATTATCGTAGATAAAGTTTTTGGATTTGATATTTCTCCAGTAGAATTATTAAAATCAAATAATTCAATATCACCTTGATGATTAATTGCTAAAGCAATTTTTTTACCATTTGGAGCAGCTTTCAAATAACCTAAAGCATTAGAAGGGTTTCCTTCATGATAAGCGCCAACTTTTGAGATAATTCCTTCTCTATTAATCCCATCTTTTGTTACTAAAAAAGCATAAAAAGCATTCGTTTTCCATAAATGTGCAATAATCCAAAAATCAATTCCATTTTGATGAGTCACTCCAGTAACTTTCTCAGTAGTAAACGGCAATAGTTTTTCATGTTTTTGAATTACTTCGCCAATTCCATTATTGCCAAATACATTGATTTCATTGAATTCTAATCCTCTCAAACCTTGTTCTACTGCATCAACTGTAAATACATAATAAATAGAATCAGATGCTGGTTTCTTAACAATAATTCCTGATTGAGTAGAAGAAAAATGCCCATGTAAATCATCTGCATTTGGGATAACTTGATGGTTTTTATTCCAGACTTTTATTCCATCTGTATATAATAATAATTGACCATTTTCATCAGCAATTGAAGAACAACCTTCATTTGTAATCATTTTTCCATTTGTCAATAATGCAGGCGGATTTTGATTAAAATCTAATCCAATTCCATCACCGAAATACCAAATATTCCCTTGCTTTTGAGCAAAGCAATTCAAAGAAAGTATTATTATAAAAAGTGTTATTTTTAGTTTATTCATCTTTTATATGATTGATAATGGAAATTAGAAGTCAGACCGCTTCGCTGCCATAAGTCAGATGCATTTTCTAATTTATTTAATCGCATTTTTCAAATTTCGATTCAAAATTTTCATTTCTTCATTCGTTAAATTTCGCCAACTTCCTACTTTCAAATTATCTAAATGAATATTCATAATCCGAACTCTCTTTAAGGTAACAACTTGATAATCAAAAAATAAACACATTCGACGAATTTGACGATTCAGCCCTTGAGTTAAGATAATTTTAAACGTCGTTTTGTTCAGTTTTTCAATTTCACACTTTTTAGTTTTAGTTCCTAAAATCGGTACTCCACGACTCATTTTTTTAATAAAATCATTTGTAATTGGTTTATTAACCGTAACAATATATTCTTTCTCATGACGATTTTCAACCCGTAAAATCTTATTCACAATATCGCCATCATTGGTTAATAATATTAAACCTGAAGATGGTTTATCTAAACGACCAATTGGAAAAATTCGCATTTTATGATTGACAAAATCAATAATATTTGTTTTATCTTTTTTATCTGTTGTACAAGTAATTCCAGGCGGTTTGTTTAATACAATATAAACAGATTTGGGTTTAGATTTAATTGGTTTTCCATCAATCGTCACTTTATCTTTTGGTAATACACGATTACCTTTAGTCGCTAATTTTCCATTGATTTTCACTCTTTTCGCATCAATCCATTTATCTGCTTCTCGCCTTGAAC
>CAZEOC010000357.1:0-4548 GCA_964513525.1 uncultured Saprospiraceae bacterium
AAGAATGGGTAATCGCTAACCCTGCCAATAATGGAATGGCATAAAGTAATAAGGATTTTCCAGTTTTTCGTTGCAAGGCATAGACTAAAGGTACTAAAATAATAAAGGCTACATCAAAAAAAACTGGAATAGCAACCAAAAAACCAGTTAACATTAAAGCCCAAGAAGCTCTTTTTTCTCCGAATTTTGCAAGTAAGAATTTTGCTAAAGCATTTGCACCACCTGATTGTTCTAAAATTGCCCCAAACATTGCTCCCAATCCAACTACTATTGCTACAAAACCTAAAGTATTTCCCATACCTTCTTGTATGGTTTTAATAATATCTTGTGGAGGCATTCCTGCAATAATTCCAACAGAAATACTTGAAATCAATAAGGCAATAAAAGCTTGAATTCGAAGCGCTAATATTAAAAATAATAAAATTGCAACACCGACAAATACTGCCGTAATTAGGTTATAGTCTAACATTTATTTGGTTTTTAGTATTCTGAAGCAAAACCTTCAAACTTGAAAGTTATTTTTCATTTAATAAATCTAAGTTTATCGAAGTGTAATAATACATTTTGTTGATAAAATTTCAAATTTAGTTAGTTAACTATTCTATAAACTTATGGGATTGAATGAGAATAAATATTAATTTAAGATTTTTGTTGATAATTGTTAAATCTAAATAGAGTATGCTACAAATTGAAAATTATATTAATAATCAAACAATTGAGAATCAAGAAATTTTATATCTTCTCAGAGAAATCATTATTAATAATAATGCTGAAATAGTAGAAGTATTCAATTGGAAAATTCCATATTATAAATATAAAAATAAAGGATTATGTTATTTGAATGTGAATAAAAAAGGGAAAATTGAATTAGGATTTGTACAAGGATACTTATTAATAGATGAACATTCGAGACTGGAAAGTTTGCACTTAAAACAGATTCGACATTTAAAATTTTCGGAAATTGATAAAATTAATTTTGAAGCAATTGATAATTTTATTCATCAAAGTATTCAGTGGATTGATAATAAATAAAGCGTAAATGATTTTAGACTTTCTCTTAAGTGCAAAATATTTAAAGAACCCTAAATTTTAATTACCTTTGTCGGAAATTCAAAATGGCTTTAAAGCTTACTTTTTAATTAAAAATAAATCATGCTTTTATTCATAGATTGGCACATCAATCCTGTAATTTTTGAAATAGGACCTTTAAGTATTCGTTGGTACGGTTTGATGTTTGCAATTGGTTTTTTATTAGGTTATAAAATTATTGAAAATATCTTTACTCGTGAAAATGTAAGTCACGATTATTTAGATGGTTTGTTATTATACATTTTTATTGGAACTGTTGTAGGCGCAAGATTTGGACATGTTTTCTTCTGGAGTTGGGATTATTATTCTCAGAATTTATCTGAAATTCCAAAGATTTGGGAAGGTGGATTAGCGAGTCACGGTGCAATGGTTATTTTACCTTTAATCCTTTGGTTTTATGCGGTCAAAGTTATTAAAAAACCAGCACTTTGGTTATTAGATAGAATTGCAATAACTGTTGCAATGACAGGCGGTTTCATTCGTTTAGGGAATTTATTTAATCATGAAATAGTTGGAAAAGCGACCGATGTAGCTTGGGCATTTAAGTTCAATTTATCAGGAGATAACCCGATTGTGCCGCGTCATCCAGTTCAATTATACGAAAGTATCAGTTATTTTATCATTTTTGCGATTATGATGTTTATGTATTGGCGAACAGATTTAGGCAAAAAACGTGGTTTCTTATTTGGTTTCTTCTTTACGGCTGTTTTTGGAATGCGATTTATTTTAGAATATTTCAAGCAACACTTTAATGAAGAAGAAGTTGGATTAATGGCAGAATACGGAATGAATTTAGGTCAAATATTAAGTGTTCCAGCAGTTATTTTAGGAATTATATTAATGGTGACTGCGAATAGAAGAAAAATGGATTTATCGTATTAGAATTAGTTAACCGTTAATGGTTTTTGGTTAATCGGCAGATTCGTGAAAACATATTATTTGGTAAAATGCAAAGAATTTTAATTTATGTATTTTGTTAAATAAAGTGTCCCTGAAGCCACCGATTAACAATTAAAAAATAAAACAATTTTATCATTGAATAATTTGCACTTGTTGAATGATAAAATTGGCAATTAAATAAAAATGCGTTTACACAATATCGTTAATAAAGACGAGTTGAAGGAGCTAATGTTAAGCTCAAAAGAAGAAAGAACAACAATTTCTTTTTATCATTATTTTAATATTGAAAATCCAAAATTGTTCCGTGATGAACAGTTTTTGAAGTGGAAAAAATTAGGGGTTTTTGGGCGAATTTATGTTGCCAATGAAGGCATCAATGCTCAACTTTCTGTACCAACTAAAAATCTTGAAAAATTCCGTGATGTAGTATATGAAATCGAAGACTTAAACGGACTTCGTTTGAATATTGCGATTGATGATGATGGTAAATCTTTCTATAAATTAACAGTAAAAGTTCGGGAGAAAATCTTAGCAGATGGATTGAATGATGATACTTTTGATGTTCGTAAAAAAGGAACGCATGTTGATGCAGAAGGATTTAATGAATTATCAAAAAATCCTGATACAGTAATCATTGATATGCGCAATCATTATGAAACTGAAATTGGTCATTTTGAAGGTGCAATTACGCCAGATGTAGAAACATTCCGTGATTCTTTGCCGATTATCGAAGAAATGTTGGAAGACAAAAAAGATAAAAATTTGTTGATGTATTGTACTGGTGGAATTCGTTGCGAAAAAGCAAGTGCATACTTTAAGCATAAAGGTTTTGAAAACGTTTTTCAGTTAGAAGGTGGAATTATCAAATATGCGCAACAAGTAAAAGATAAAGGAATAGAAAATAGATTTATCGGGAAGAATTTTGTGTTCGATGAAAGAATGGCAGAAGCAATTACAAATGATGTAATTAGTAAATGTCATCAGTGTGGACAACCTGCAAATACACATATTAATTGTGCCAATGATGCTTGTCATCTGTTATTTATACAGTGCGAAAGTTGTGCTACAAAATATGAAAAATGTTGTTCTACAGATTGTAAAGAACACATTCATTTACCGATAGAAGAACAAAAAGCATTACGACATACTAAAGTTTTTAACGGGACAGAATTTAGTAAAAATCGTTTTAGTGCGAATAAGTTATATGTAGGAGAATTTAAGAAATAATAGATTCGGTATTTGGTATTCGGTAAAAATCGAGTATCAAATACCGAATACCGAATACTAAAAAAAGTGATAGAAAATCAAATTCAGCAGTTTATAAAAGAAGCTTTACACGAAGATGTTCGTGATGGTGATCATACTTCATTGGCTTGTGTGCCGAGTTCAAAACGTGATAGAGCAAAGCTTTTAGTTAAAGATAATGGAGTAATTGCTGGTGTAGAATTAGCAAAATATATCTTTCGTTATGTTGATCCAACTTCTAAAATAGAAGTATTCATTGAAGATGGAGCGGAAATAAAATATGGTGATATTGCTTTCGAAGTTGAATGTAATTCACAAGATTTACTGAAAGCAGAACGCTTAGTTTTGAACACTATGCAACGAATGAGTGGAATTTCTACTTTGAGTCATCAGTTTGCGGAAAAAGTAAAAGATTTACCTGTTCAGATTTTGGATACACGAAAAACAACGCCTTTGATTCGTTTTTTAGAAAAATGGGCAGTTCGAATTGGCGGTTGTACGAATTATCGAGATGGTTTGTATGATTGGATTATGATTAAAGACAATCATGTTGATGCCGCTGGCGGAATGCGTCAGGCTTTGGAAAGTGTACATAAATATCAAAAAGAGAACGGATTGAGTCTTGGAATTACGACAGAAGTGCGCAATTTTGAGGAATTAAATACTGTTTTAGAAATTGGTGGAATGACTCGAATTATGTTGGATAATTTCGAAGTTGAAGATATGAAACGTGCGGTAAAAATAATTAATAAACGCTTTGAAGTTGAAGCTTCTGGCGGAATCACTTTAGAAACTGTTCGCCCGATTGCAGAAACTGGTGTTGATTTTATTTCTTCTGGTGCATTGACACATTCTTATCAGAGTTTGGATTTGAGTTTGAAGATTATTAAATAAGTATAGAAAACGCTTCACTATCAAATAATCATCATAAAAAACCCAATTATGAAGAAATTAATAATTAGTTGTTTTTTGTTTTTGGGTTCAATAACTGTTTCTTTTGGACAAGAGATGAAATTAGAACTTGATTCTTCTGAAACGCTTCATACAAGGAAGTTTGTGATTATTATAAAAGACTATGAAATTATGTTTGAGGATTCATTACAAAATGGATTTCAAAACATGAATATAGATTGGGTTAAGTCTATTGAAGTATATAAATATGCTTACTTGAGGATATCAAATGGAAAAAATGATACAATAGTTATTAAATTGAAAAATAGAAAATGGAAAAAACTTCCTATTCATCTAAAAGAAGCATTTGAAAATAGTACTAAAACAAATAAGCTAAGAATATTTCTTGATTGAGTCATAATA
>CAZEOC010000358.1:0-4522 GCA_964513525.1 uncultured Saprospiraceae bacterium
GTAAGCTTTGAGAATATAATCTGCCATTACACTTGCAGGTTGTACTCGGTCGCCTGTTACCATTCCACCGCTTATCACTTCAAAGTTGAAATCATCTTGATATTTTTCTGCTAATTTTTTAATCACTGGACTGAATCCATAACACCAACCACAAAGCACATCGAAGAAATATATAATTTTTGGCTTTTTCATTTTCTAATTTTTCTAAAAATTTGCATTTATATTTTCAGAATATGAACAGCTTGTTAGACCTTTTAGTTGAAAACTGTACTTACTTCCGTAGTCAAAAACCTAAAAAAAATCCGTCATACCGACCTGCGTCGGTATGATGGATTTTTCTGACCTTTAATTTAACTTATTAATTATCAATTTTTCATTAAAACTTCTCCTTTTGGAATCGCTGCAATCAGTTGTTTAGTATATGCTGTTTTAGGATTTTCATAGATTTCATCCGCTGTTCCTATTTCTTCAATTTTTCCATGATTCATCACTATCATTCTATCGCTCATAAATTTCACTACTGATAAATCATGTGAAATGAAAATGTAAGTAAAATTGAATTTAGAGCGTAATTCCATCAATAAATTCAAAACTTGTGCTTGAACAGAAACATCCAAGGCAGAAACAGATTCATCACAAATTATGAATTTTGGATTCAGTGCTAAAGCTCGTGCAATACATATTCTTTGGCGTTGTCCACCAGAAAATTCATGTGGATAACGGTCAAAATGTTTGGCTTCTAAACTAACCGTTTCTAATAATTCGATAACCTTATTTTTTCGAGCGTCGTCATTTTCCAAGATTCCATGAACTTTCATCGGTTCAAGAATTGCGTTTCCGATTGTCATTCGAGGATTCAAAGAAGAATAAGGGTCTTGGAAAATAATTTGAACGTCTTTCCTTAGCGTTTTCAATTCAACATTGGACAATTTCAAAATATCTTTTCCTTCAAAAAAGACTTCCCCACTTTTCGCTTCTGTTAATCTCAAAATCGTTCGACCTAAAGTCGTTTTTCCACAACCAGATTCTCCAACCAAACCTAATGTTTCCCCTGGATAAACTTCAAAACTCACATCGTCAACTGCTTTGACGTATTTTGTAGTTTTGCCGAAAAAATTCTTTTCTGTTGCAAACCAAGTTTTTAAGTTTTTAACTTCTAAAATTGGCTTTTCAGCTTTAAGATTTACTAATCTTTCTGCGGTCTCTTTTTTATCAACTTTTACTGAATCTATAATTTCTGCTACTGAATTTTCTTTTTCTGTTATTAATAATTCGCCATTTTCTTGCTTTTCCACTTTCATAAAATCGCTTACAATCGGTAATCTTTTCAAGCGATATTCCAACGGCGGACGACAAGCCAACAAACTTTTTGTATAAGGATGTTTTGGTGCTAAAAAGATTTCTTGAACTGTTCCTTGCTCTACGATTTTGCCTTTATACATCACGATTACCTTATCCGCTATTTCTGCAATTACACCTAAATCATGCGTAATAAAAACAACAGAAGCTTCAATTTCTTGACGTAAATTCGCCATCAATTCCAAAATCGTTTTTTGTACAGTTACATCCAAAGCAGTTGTCGGTTCATCCGCAATTAATACATCAGGATTGCAACTCATTGCCATAGCAATCATTACTCGCTGCTTCTGTCCTCCAGATAATTGATGTGGATAAGCTTTGTAAATTCGTTCAACATCAGGTAATTGAACCTTTTTGAATAAATCTAAAGTTCTTTTTTTAGCTTCCGCTTTAGATACTTTTTGGTGTAATAAAATTGCTTCATCTACTTGATTACCACAAGTAAACACAGGGTTTAAAGAAGTCATTGGCTCTTGAAAAATCATCGCTAATTCGTTACCACGAAATTTTCGCATCTCATTTTCTGACAATTTTACCAAATCAATCGGTTCGCCATCTTTTGGATAATACAAGATTTGCCCGCCAACGATTTCGCCAGGAGGTGAAGGAATTAATCGCATAATCGATAAAGAAGTAACCGATTTCCCAGAACCAGATTCTCCAACAATACCAACAGTTTCTCCACGATGAATCGTAAAACTAACTTTATCAACTGCCTTAGTTGTTCCTTCTTCAGTTGCAAAATAAGTCTGTAAATCAATAACTTCTAATAACTTCTTCATTTGGTAATAATTGAAACACATAGGTACATAGAAACATAGTTTGATTTCAACGAAGTTGAAATGTTCTTACTTAAGATATTTTGGCGAAGCCAAAATCGAACTATGTTTCTATGTACCTATGTGTTTCATAAAAGTAATATATTTTCTGGGAAAAGATTATTCCATTAATTCATATTCAATTCCTAATTTTCTTAATGCTCTAATCTCCGAACTTGAACGTCCGCCACTTACCTCAATTTCTAATTCGTCTCCTTCTAATAAAAACTCCGTTTGTTCTCTTGCCGAATTATCATCCATACCAGAAATTTCTGCAATACATTTTGCAATTGCTCGTCTATCTGGTTTATGTGCATCGCAATATAATAATTTAACTATCATGTTTTTTCTTTTTTGTAAAGGTAAGGAAGTTGATGAACTATGAATTATAAATTATCAACTATTTGCCCACTTATTTCGCTAATTTTTACTTTAAATATTATTTATACTCAAGAATTAATAAACGTGAAAACTACTGGAATAAATCAATTTGTTATTCGCTTTTATTGTATAATAATAAATTCCTGATGGATAATTTCTCTGATGAATTTCAAAATGTTGGTTCGATATTTTTAAAGGTTTTGGCATAATTTGTCCAAGTGTATTTACAATTTGAACTTCTGTATTTTCAGCATTTACACCAATTTTTATATTACTAATATTCCTTACTGGATTTGGATAGAGTTCTATTTTTATCTTTTCTTTTTCGATTGGTTTTGTGTCAATAATTACATAATTATTGGTTGTGTCCGTATAATTATATTTCATCAAGTAAAAAGCTCTATGAGATACAATTGCATGTGTTGAAGTTGCACCAACATATATTACACCATCATCTTTTATATGAATTTTTTGAGTATAAATATTTCCTATACTTGTATCTTGATATTCTATATAGTTGGTTGTCATTCCATTAGTATCGGAGATACTAACCCCAATTTTAGAATAAAAGGAACTCATCTCAGAAACTGCATAATTATTTCCCCAATTATCAATTCCAAATTTCACATTGTTTCCAGATAGATGAATAGTATCAGAAACTAAGCATAAACTATCTTCCAAATCATACTTTTTCATAAGAACCCATTGTGTTCGAGCATGATAATTATCTATAGATACATAAGTATTAATAAATCCATTTTTCAAAATACAAGTCGATAAAAAAGGGGTCAAAGTATCTGAAGAAAAATTACGTGTAAATTGAATCATTCCTGAAGAATCAATTTTGATTAAATAAGTACTGTCTATTTGATTTTGATAACTATTTAAGATTAAATAAGAATTATACTTATCATCTGTTTGAATACTTTTCATAGTACAGCTTTGAGTTGGACAGTAAGTTTGTTGTCTAATCAATTGACCTGAAGAGTCAAATTTTGATATAAAAGTATCAAACTCATTAAATCCAACAAAAGTTGAATCATATTGAGAAGTTGAACCTGTTAGATAAATATTTTCAGCTTCATCAACTTCAAAACTTTTTACATAATCTAAAGAAGTTGAATTATAACTATAGTTTCTTTCCCAAATCAACTGAGCATTACTATTCAATTTAACGATATTAATTGCTTGTGTCGGATAAGTTCCTCCTTGGTCATAAATCAAATAAATATTCCCTTGATTAGTCACTTGGAATTTATAGGAAAAAGGAACTCCAGGATGAATTGCATCTTTCTCCATTGACCAAATCAAATTACCTGCTATATTGTATTTAGCCAAAAGAAGATGAACAGTTGGATTACCTATAACAACTCCAGAAACGAATAATTGGGTTTCATCAATTATTTTGATTTCTTGAACAACTTTTCGTTTTGTTGAATCAATACCGTTATGAATCTTTTCCCAAATTAAATTACCGTTTTCATCATATTTAACAATCTGTAATCGACTCATTCCATTCCATCCAACATCATATGAATCTCCAGCTAAATAAATTCCACCTTTTATTCCAACCGCCATATCTATAAGATAATCACTCGCAGCTGTTCTTCGATTAAACATATTTGTCCATTCTACTTGTAATGGTAAAGTTTGTGCTATTAATGTAACTGAAGTTGTAAGCATTAGAATAAATAGTGTTAAATTTTTCATATTTGAAGATTGAGATATAAGTTTATTAGAGAGGTTCTTTAGTTTTATTCGATAAATTGTACTCTATCATTAAGGTAATAATTTCACTAAAATAACTATTTTTATTATTTAATTAAGATATTTTTTACCTTTTTCTTTAGCTATAAAAGTATAATTTTATCTATATCATCATTTAATTCTATTCTTAAAACGACTTCAATATGAAATCAATTCATTTATTTTTCATTCTAATTCTAATTATTTTCCAAAGTTGT
>CAZEOC010000359.1:0-4519 GCA_964513525.1 uncultured Saprospiraceae bacterium
CATTAGCAACAAAAGCAGACAAAAACCCTTTCATTAAACCTTTTTCTCGTAAGAAAAAGAAGGTCATAAATACAACAGAAAAGAACCCAATCAACAAAGATGAAGTCACCGACAATACAGAACCAAAAATAGTCGTTACACTTGATTTTGCTGTTTCAAATGCTTCTTCTTGTAATGCTTCAAAAGGAGATGGTTGATTTTTAGAAAGTAAACCAAAATTTATTAATTTTTGAGTAACTCGATTTAGCGGTTCTTCCAATCGTTCTCCAACAAGTGCATAATCAATTTCTGCTAATGTATTCGCTTGTTGTATTATCATCGGAACGAATAAAGCAACCATTAAACCAAGAATCAAGAAAAACGAAGCAATCGTCAACCCTGCAGCAAAGTTATTTCCGATTTGCCATTTTCCAATTTTAAACTTTTGGAATAAACGCATAAAAGGTTGACCAATCATAGATAAAACCCAAGAAACTAAAACATATCCAACTATACTTCTGAAATACCAAAGAATAAAACTGGCAATAATGGCAGAAATAATAATGATAATCACGTTTCTGTTGAGGTTTTTCATTTTTTTATTTTTCAAAATTAGAAACTAAATCCAACTGCATTTTACTTATAAATGTTTCGCTGTTAGAATCAGATTGATTGGTACTTATTTTCAATCTACTCATAAAGTAAAAAAATATTATTTAATAAATCATATTTCAACTTTATATAATTGGTTTACCTCTAAGAAATTGGACAAGTCAATTTTAGTATTTTCGACAGGATAAACAAAATGAACAGAATGAAATAATAGCTAAAGCAATTATTATTAATTTTTACGCTACAAAAAACATCCTGTTTATCCTATAAATCCTTTCAGAAAACATTTACGAAGTAAACAAAATAAAAATTACTCTATCTTTTTAGTTTTTATAAATAATCTATCTTCCAACAATTCTCAATATTTAGAAATCTCAAAAACCGTATTTTGAAAAATAGATTTAGACTTTAAGAATTTAACCAAAGATTCAATATCATTTGTAATAATAATTTCTTTATAATTTTTCGTCTTAAAATCAATCAGTAATTGAGTAGAATTATCTATCATCGATAGATTAATAGTAATCACATTTTTTTTAATCCAAAAAGTAATTTTATTAATATCATCAATAGCAATAATCTTATTTTTCGCTGTTTTAATAATTCTTCTTTGATAATTAACAATGAAATTTTGACGATTTGAAGTCGGATTCACAATTAATCGCAAACCATCTTCCGTCACTCTGATGTAAGATAACATTAAGTCTTTATCAAGGTCTTTTGGTCTTAATAATAATACCTCTTCCTTTTCTGTACTTCTCGAATCATAAATTTCTAAACCATAAAAGTCTTTTAAGCTATCAATAATGAAAGTCAAATCTTCGGACTGAATCGCAGCAGAACCAATTCTCACACCATATTGTTCAAAATCAATATACAACAATTCCTTTTTGGTCTTCACTGTAATATCCAAGAACAAAGGCGATTTTAGTGTAATAGAAAGTCTACCTTCTGACCCATCTCTATCATTACCATCTGTTACATAAAGTCTTTTAGGATTAAACTCTAAATGCTGAGAATTGAGTGCATTTCTACCTGCAAAATACGCCAAATAACCGCCGCTTACAAATAAAGGAAAAACCAACCAAGGTGCAATATTAGCAGCTATGACAAAAAGAATCATAAAGATAAACATGGTAAAAATGCCTATCCAAGGGCTTTGAGTTTGAATTCCTTTAATCACCAATTCCTCTTTTGGCAAATATTTAACCCGTTTTATTAATGCTTTTTCTTTCATTCCTTCTCAAATTTCTAAAATATTTTATCATCTTTACTGAAAAGTGAAAAATAAACTAATTATTATTTTTTTTCATGTAAATTCGCCTTCAATACTACATAAAACCAACTTATTTTATCATTAATTGATAATTACATTAAAATATCATCACGAAATCTTCGATTTATTAAATATCGAAGCAATTATTGATTCTGAACGATTAACTCAGTTAAATCATTTGGAATCAAAGTACGATATTATTCTACCTGAATCAATTAAAGAATATTTTTTAATTCAGAATTTAATCCCTGTACTTCGTGATTACAAAGTATTTGATGATATCATTGAATTTGAAAAATTTGCTACATCAGAAAGTTTTGAAGGACTTCTAAATGAAGATTTAGATTTATTAAAACAAAGAAAAATAATTCCTTTATTTGCTGAACGCAATCACGAATGGACTTGGTTTTTGAATCTAAAAGCAGAATTAGACGACCCAAAAGTTGTATTACATTCTACTATATTCCCGGATATGTTAATCTCACATCCGCACAAATTCTCCAAACAACTATATCTTAATGTTTGGGATAATTATGTAATTAGACCTCGTTTTGATGGTTTCTATCTTACTGCAATAGAAAAAACAATTGCTAAAGATACATTATATGAATTAAGAAGACATTTACGAGAAATCACAACTTCTTATATTATGATTGCCAACGAAACAACTTATCGTTTTGAACGAAATAATGCTTTCTTAGCAATTATTGATGATGGTGCTGCAACACATTGGTATTTTCATGCTGATGAAATTGATGGATTAAGATATTTGGTAGAGATTATTCATAAAAGTGAATTCATTACACTTGATTTGAAACCAATTATTACAGGAGAAGATGAATCTGAAATTAGTTTAAAAAGACAAGTTTTAGAACGATTTTTAGCAACTTATCGTTAAGAGAGACATTAGGTCGAGTTGAGCGGAATAAATCAAAATTTCAAAAAAACTCATCTATTAGATTTAAAATCACGCTACTATATATTTTACTCAAAAAGTAGTAAATCAATTTATTCACTACATAGAAACTCTATCTTCGCTGTGGCGAATAAAAATTTCGGTGATTAGAATAAAAAAAATTAAAAATATTTAGGGAAAAAGGCAAAAAGTAATACCTTTGCACCACATTTTTGAAATACACAAACAATGAAAGCATTGATTGGTTATATCATTCCAATTTCAGGTTTAAAAAACGGAACACATCATTTTACTTTTGAAGTTGATGAAGATTTCTTCCAACACTTTGAAGGTTCGTTGATTAATAAATCTAATCTTAAAGTCGAATTAGATTTTGATAAACGTTCAACTATGTTTGTTTTGGATTTCGTTTTTAATGGAACAATTCAAACAACTTGTGATAGATGTATAGAAGAAGTTGACTTACCAATAGAAGGTAAACATCAATTTATCATCAAAATACAAGATGAACCTGGAGAAGATGTAGAAGTAATCTACATCAATAGTACGGAAACGAGTTTAGATGTATCACCTTTTGTCTATGAAGCGTTACATTTGAATATTCCGCTAAAAAAAGCCTGCAAATTAAACGAAGAAGACTTACCTTCGTGCGGTTATAATGCCGATGATTATTTTCAAGATTCTAATGAAGAAGAAAAGGAAGTTGAAAATGACATTTGGTCTGTATTAAAAGACATTAAAATTGATGAATAATTGTGGTTATTCATTATAATTAATAATTATACTGATTCTGAAAGGATTTGGAATTGGGTTTAAAAGAGAAGAGAAATGGCACATCCAAAGAGTAGGATATCAAAACAACGTAAACGTAAGCGTCGTACACATTACAAAATTACTGCACCAAATGTATCAGTTTGCCCAACAACTGGCGAGCCACATTTGAGACACAGAGCATATTGGTACGAAGGTAACTTGTATTACAAAGGACAGGTTATCGCTGCTTATGATGACACGGCTGAATAGTCAATCAAACGATCATAAAATTTTTAAGCAACAAGCTCCTATCCTTACGGATTTGGGGCTTTTTGTGTTATATTAACTGGTACTTTGGTTTATTTATATAATGGTATTTTGGAATAATAACTTTAGAAATTCTCCAAAATTTCAGAACGCAAGAAACAGTTTTACCAGTTCATTTAAACAATCATGAAACAAATCATTATTACAAAGAACGCACCTGATCCAGTAGGACCTTATAATCAAGCAATTATTGCAAATGGCGTTTTATATCTTTCAGGTCAAATTGCCATTAATCCAACGACTAAAGAATTAGTAATGGATGATATCAAATCTGAAACTCGTCAAGTAATGACGAATATTACTGCAGTTTTACATGAAGCAAAAGCTTCTTTTGAAAATGTAGTAAAAGTGACGATTTTCATGTCAGACATGGCATTTTATAATGAAATTAATGAAGTTTACGCAGAGTATTTCAATGAAGCAACTGCGCCTGCAAGAGAAGCCGTAGCTGTAGCATCTTTACCAAAAGGTGTAAATGTTGAAATTTCTGTAACCGCTATTCTTTAGAATTCTGGTTACTAGTAACTAGATTCTGGATTCTAGTTACTGGTCACTCTGAAGAAGTTTCAGTATCGTAAGGATACCAAAGTGCGATTAGCACTTTGGTATCAAGTATCAAGTATCAAGTATCAAGTATCAAGTATCAAGTATCAAGT
>CAZEOC010000360.1:0-4516 GCA_964513525.1 uncultured Saprospiraceae bacterium
TCGTGGCAGTAATTTTAAAATCCCGTTCTGACTATCAGAACGGGATTTTTTTTGTGGCGCTTTACATTAAATTAAATAAAAAAGTCGTCCGAAGACGACTTTTATAACCAGTAAATCTGTTAAGCTTACTTATCAAAACGTTGCAAGTTTAAATGCTCAATTAACTTGATTAATTTATCCGCATAACGTTTATCAGTCGCATAACCAGCTTTTCGCAAACCTTTTGCCCAAGCTTTATAATCTGTCGATTTTAAGCTTAATAAGTGTTTGTAGCGATTCTTTTGTAAAAATAAGCTATGTGAACGATAACTTTCCCAAGCGCTTCCATATTTACGGAAAAAATCCTTGTGAGAATCATCCGTAAAGTTTGCACAATGCCCTTTTCTACAAGTTCGAGAAAAACACTTAATACCAAAGTGATTATTATTTTGCTTCGCTAAGCGGGAACCGCCTGCGTCGCTCTCTAATAACCCCTGAGCTAAAGTAATACTTGCAGGAACACCATAGTTTTCCATTTCTACTTTTGCTACAGGTGCAAATCGTTTGATATAATTATCTACAACTCTTCGTTTTTCTGCCACAACTTTTGGTGAAATATTATGCCGTTTAGCATAAGTTGGATTCATCACAAAAGCGATATTAGAAAAATCCTTCGTTGTTTTGTCACTGTACTTCTTTCCTGGCGGACCAGTAGGTTTACTGCTGACAATTTCTGGCTCAAAACTCATTGAAGTGTGAATAGCTTCTGGTTTTTGTGTAGGGACTTCTATTGTATTTTCATTACTGGAGTTTCCTCCAATACTTAAATTGAATTGTACATTTTTAGCAAATAAGAGCCAAACAATTACTGCTAAAGTTCCCCACTTAAACCAATCTGTGCGTACGTAGCAATTGGTTTTACAGACCATTTTTTGCATTGTCGTACTGACAAGATGTTTTGTTTTTGTAATCATAATAGTTATAATTTAAAATATTAATAAATCATTATACTGAAACTCCAAAGAATCAATATAAATTGTAAAAGCATTATAAGTAATTTTCATTTTGTGAGTTTTATTATAACTAAAATATTATAAATCAACGGTTTAAAATAAAAAAGCAACTGTATAGAATCAGATGCTTTTTAACTTGTAAAGGTTGTATGTAAAAAACACTATATATATATCGTATAATTGGCACAATTTGTTTCAAATTAAATTAACACCTTTTAGACGGAATATAAACAAAAAGTTACTACTTTTTTAACATTTTTTTGAAACTTATTCTATAGATTTGAAAACTTACAAACTTTCTTTCAACAGAAAACTTTAGGAAAGTAAAATATGATGGGAATAGAACGGGAATGGAGATAAGTTATAAACAGAAATTAGGAATTAAATTAAGGCTTAATTAATAACTTCAATGTCTTTTTTCGCTGAATTTTGCCTGTTTCAGTTCGTTCAAAATTCAATAAGTAATAAATTGCTTTAGGAATTTCAAACTTTGTTAAACTCTTTGCTAATTGTTTTTTTAATAAATTAGAGTTAAATTGACCCTCGAATTCTATTGTTTGTTCAATGATTAAAATTACCTTTTCGCCTAATTTTTCATCAGCTTCGCTTGCAATAAAGAAATCTGTATTAATAAATTGAGCAATTTTAGCTTCTATTTTTTCAGGATTTACTTTAATTCCACCAGTATTAATCACATTATCAAAACGACCTAACCATTCAAATTCTGACTTTGAGTAGAGTTTGATAATATCATTAGTAATAATTTTATTTGCAGATAAATACGGCGCATTAATAACTAAACAATCTCGATTATCTTGTGAAAATTCAACTTGTTCTAATGCTTGGTAAACATCTGATTTATATTCACCGTTTAGTGTTTTTACAGCAATATGCGTAATTGTTTCGGTCATTCCATAAGTCGCAAAACATTGATTATTCGTCTTTTGCAATTTCTGTAATAGATTATTATCAACAACGCCTCCGCCGATAATCACTTTTCCGATTTGATTAAATTGAGTTGGATTATTTTCTAAAGAATTCAATACTTGTAACGGAATCATCGCACCAAATTGGAAAGTGATATTTTGAATAAAATCATTTTGTAAAGGGTTTCCTGTCGGTTCAACCGAATATAAATCTAAACCTAAAACTATCGCCCGAACAACCATCATTTTCCCAGCAATGTAATCACAAGGCAGACAAAGCAAAGCTTTATCATTCGGCTTTAAATCAAAGAATTTTCCAGTTGCATTTGCACTTGCAATCATTCTTTCTTTTGCTAATCGAATAATTTTTGGTGTTCCTGTCGAACCAGAAGTTTTGACTTCTATATAATTCTTATCGTCTAACCAATTTTTGATAAAATTCCAAAAGGATTGTTCCCAGTTAGTTGGATAGTTTATTTTACTAGCTTCTTTAAGGTGTAATTTGGTTAATCTTTGATTATCAATTTTAAGCATATTTTATACTTTGATTAAATACAAATATCAAAAAAAAATCGGTTCAATATTCAATTGAACCGATTTTCTATACAGTAAAACAATTTATTTATTGATAATTAAATACTCCTTCCATCATAGAATAAGCCCATATAGTTAATGCTTTACCATCATCGGCTGTTTCAATTTTATAATTTCCTCGAATTAATTTTATCATTAAATTAGAGTTTGATGGAAATTTTGATAAATCTTGATTACTAAAACTATAGCTACCATCATCTTCTGTTAAAATTGCATGATATATCTCCTCAGGATATTGACTGTTCAAAGCAATATTATTATCTGGATAATAAGTTAACACTATTATTACACCTAAATCGTTTTTTGTATCTAAAGTCCAATCAATATTAGAATTGATACTAACCGTTGGATTATTATCTTGATTATGACTTGTGATATCAATAATTTTAGGAATATACATTTCTGTGGAAGACAAGAAATTATTTATATTAAAGGAAGTGTATGTTCCATATAAATCCATACCTACTTTATCTCTTAAACCATACATATTACCATAACTTGAATTAGCATTCATTGAGATATTTCCAATATTCATGTTTCCAAAGTCTTGGGGATTTCCTTGATTATCTAAGATTATTCCTCCAGCTTTAAAACTTCCACCTGATGAATTATCTTTCAATGCAAGCGTTCTATAAGATTGGACTGATAAATAGCCGCTTGTTTTTTTAGTAAGCTTCCCATAGTGATATAGAACATCTGGAATGAACGCTTTTTCTATTCTTTCAATTTCTTGATTTACAGTTTCTGTTACTACATTATCTTTATTACAAGAGAATAAACTAAAAGTTATAAAAATGATTATACTTATATTTTTCATAATTTTCTTTTTTTTGAATGAAATTTATTTACAATTTGAATATATACTACAGTCTGATTGAAGATAAGAAAGGTTAATATATGTATACCCTTCTATCCCACTTAACAAAACAACATCTCTAAAAATTTCTCTTGAGTAATTACATCCACCATTTTGATTATCATTACAACTTTCACATGTTTCTGTGAATGTTACAGTTATATCTGAGGGGACATCATCAGGAATTGGAACAAATTTGATACAACTTGTGGTAACATCTGATTGTAACCAGGCATATCTTTTAGGGTAATCCTCACAATCAGCTTCTACTAATATAGTACACCAGTATTCAGATGCTGCTGGTGATATATTATTAATATTGGAAGGATTAGCACCTGCGGCTTCATTTACATTCACTGATGTACATGGGTTAGAATTAGTTACAGGAATGTTCAAACAAAGGTTAGATGTTCTTCTAACGGAGTATAGGTCATTGTCAAATGCTAATTCTAATTCGATGTCTCTTTCATCGCAAATAGTGGGTTGAATTACATCTACTTCACAACCTAATTGAAGTAAAATGGGTATTGCTAACGTAATAAAAGATAAAAGATAAATTTTCTCATTATATTGGTTTTGAAATTAAAATAAAAATATTTCTATTTGACAAATATAATATTTTTAAGAGAAAAAACATTATCCTAATAAACTTAAATCCCATTCTGTATCATTTTCATACTTTAGAAATCCACCATTAACCGCCAAAGGCGAATCTAAATTATTCGTATAAAGTTGACCAGTTCCCAAGCCTTGCGGCAAATTATTATCAAGTGTTGCCGTCCATTGTGCAATTGCATTTAAACCAATATTTGACTCCAAAGCGGAAGTCATCCACCAAGGCGTTTTGAATTCATCGCATAAGTCAATCCATTCTTGTGTTCCTTTGAATCCACCAATAAAACTCGGTTTGAAAATTAAATATTGAGGTTGGATAGTTTCCATCATTTTTCGCTTTTCTGCTATATCAAAGATACCAATTAGTTCTTCATCTAAAGCAATCGGAAGCGGCGTGTTCTCGCATAATTTCGCCATGTTTTCCCATTGTTTTTGCTTAATTGGTTGCTCAATCGAATGTAAATCCATTTCTGATAAACGTTTCAATTTCTCCAAAGCATCATTAGGCGAAAAAGCACCATTTGCATCAACTC
>CAZEOC010000361.1:0-4487 GCA_964513525.1 uncultured Saprospiraceae bacterium
CTAGAACAGCGATTTATGAAGCCTTAGAGCGAAAAGAAACTTTTGCTACCTCTGGACCTCGAATAAAGCTGCGTTTTTTTGGAGGTTGGGATATACAAATAGATTCAGATTCCCTTGTAGGTGATAATTGGGTTGCAAAAGCATATCAAAATGGTGTTCCAATGGGCAGCGACCTCAACCGTCCACCGTTTACCCCCGATGTATCGGGGCAGGCTGTGAACCGTCCACCATCTTTTATCATCCAAGCCATAAAAGATTCCGAAGGTGCCAATTTAGACCGAGTGCAAATGATAAAAGGCTATTTGGATAAAGACGGCAAACCACAAGAAAAAATCTTTGAAGTCGTATGGGCAGGAGATAGAACGATTGATACAAATGGAAAACTACCAGCGATTGGTAATACTGTAGATATTCCCAATGCGACTTATACCAATGACATTGGTGCGGTTAGTTTCCAAACTATTTGGACAGACCCTGAATTTGATGACACTCAGTCGGCATTTTATTATTTACGGGTTTTGGAAATTCCAACGCCTAGATGGACGACTTATGATGCCAAAACTTTGGGCGTTGCACCGCCTAAGGATGTGCCTGCTACGATACAGGAACGGGCTTGGTCTTCTCCGATTTGGTACACGCCGGAGTAGATTGTTAAATGGTTTGATTGTCCGATTGTTTGATGGTCAACGCCCCGTTAACAATCAAACAGTCAAAGTTTATCCCGAAGAATTTCGGGGCAATCAAACAATCAAAAAAATGATGAAATACCTATTCCGATTCGGCTTACTCCTTTTTGGTTTAGCAATAGTAGCAATTGGCTTATTCTATGTCCGAGCTAATAACAGACTACAACCCATATTATCAAAGGAGATTCCTCCTATTAGCAAACAAAGGGACGCAAAAGTATTGTCTGCTTTTTTTGGTTTAGACAATGCGCTACCTCTTGTAGCAATAGGGCTTTCATGGAAAGCTCCTGGTAAAGATGGAATGCCTGTTGTTTTTTCCCATGAAATCAATCCGACCACTCTAGAAACCAGCGATTTTAAAATCAAAACGGCTAAAGGAAAATTAATAAATGTGGATGTTATTACGCTGCGTCCAGCTGTAGAAGCTTTTGAATTGAGAACTGTTTTATTGATTGGCGAATTTGGCAATCATCCCGATGATGAACCAGTAGAAGTAGCCATTGTTGGTGACTTATTAGCTCGAAGTGGACAAAATTTTAAAGGACATAAAGTAAGCGTTACGCCCTTAGTAAAAGGTCCTTTTTTGAGCTATGCAGAATATTTTAAATTAGAGGATAACTATCCTTATGTGGCGGAAGGAAGAGGCTGTGATTGTCCAACCGAAAAAACAAATATGGTGGTGAGAACCGTTTGGGCTGGAGGGGTTCGAGCCTTAAATGGAGAAGAATTGGGAGCGAAAGAATTGCAAAATTTTAGCGTGCAATTACAAATAGGAAATGATACTTTATCGGTACATCCGTTTCAAATTGCAGATATATCAGATAATGATAATAATATTGATTTGTGTATAGATAAAGAAGGTATTCCGTTCAAGGTAAGCGTCAAAGCGAATACGGCGATTGACCCTAGAGATGATGCTAATGATTTTACTAGTATCGGGGTGGTTGCTCGATGGTGACCATTCGTTGAAAGAATCCTACCCTTGGTTGAAAAGACATTTTTTAAAAAACTAAACCCACCTTTTTTATTGACCAAACCCCTAATTTCAAGGCGCAAAAATACGTAACCGCCAAATTTATTGGGCTGGTTCTTGATTTTCAACCAACCAAATAAATTTGGTGGTTACTAGTCTTCTAAAATAATAAAAACATGAAAAAGATATTAAAAATAGCGATTCCGCTTATTATTGTATTAGCTCTATTTGTGCGGTTTGCCTTACCTGCCATTTTACACAAAGCAGGTTTACACGCAGCTTATGCAGATGCCAAAGATTATGACTTAAAAGGCAAAAAAGCATTAATCATTACGACGAGTCATGACGTATTAAATGCCCCTGGAGAGACCACAGGCAACCCGACTGGCGTAGCAGCATCAGAATTGACTGTTCCTTATTATGAATTTTTAGATGCGGGTATGGAAGTAGCCGTAGCTAGCATCAAAGGAGGCAAAATCCCTGTTGACCCCCAAACGTTGATTTTCTTAATAAAAACGCCAGAAGATGAACGATTTTTAAAGGATAAAGTATTCCAAGAAAAAGTTAATCAATCTTTAAAAATTGATGGGATAGATTTTACCCAATATGATGCTATATTTATTGCAGGCGGCTGGGGCGCAGCGTATGATTTGGGCTATTCCAAAATATTAGGGAAAAAAATTAGCGAAGCCTATTATGCAAAAACACCTGTTATTGGAAGTGTGTGCCACGGCGCATTGGGACTGATACAAGCGAAAGACACCTTAGACAATTATTTAATTACAGGCAGAACAATGACAGGGGTTACGGATAAACAAATCAAAGAATTAGGGATTACCCTTACGCCCCAACATCCAGAAACGGAATTGCGAAAATTAGGGGTCAACTTCAAAAGCAACACCGCTTTTAGAGACGTCTTTGCACATATTACCGTAGTGGATGAAGAACGCCGATTTGTTACAGGGCAAAATCAAAATAGTGGGTATGAAACAGCGCAGAAAATGAAACAGCTTATTTTGGAGAACTCTGGAAAGAAAATTTTAGATTAAGAAATTAGAAAATGTATAGACAACTTCTCATTGGCTTTTTTGTTCTTTCTGGAAATTTCCTTTTTGTCATATAACTATCTAACCATCAACCTCCCGTTCCATTCAGGTGGGTTTGGCGGCTACGATAAAAAAATAACATGAAAAAAAAGCTACTAATAACTTTTGGAATTTTAGCCTTAATCGGCATTGCTGGTGGCATTTGGTTAAGCTACAACTGGTACAGATTACCTAGTATCATCCGCAATATTAAAAACCCCGTTGCGGAAAACCAGCCAACCACATGGCAAGATGGACCAACTACTCGAACTAACGACAAACCCAATATCGTAGTGATTATGGTGGATGATTTAGGGTTCAATGAAGTAAGTAGCTATGGTGGAGGCTTAGCAAATGGGAAATTTAAAACACCCAATATAGACCAATTAGCAGCAGATGGGGTGCTGTGTACGAATGGTTATTCCGCAACTGCTGTTTGTTCTCCGTCAAGAGCCGCTTTGTTGACGGGTAGGTTTGCTACTCGTTTTGGCTATGAATTTACACCAACCGCTAAAGGGTATGGAAAAGTAATAGACTACCTAGCTAAAGATAGGGCAATGCCGCCTATCTATCGGGAGAAGATAGACAATCAACTGCCACCTGTTAGTGATATGGGCTTACCACCCTCCGAAATTACCATTCCAGAAATGTTGAAACCACAAGGTTATCATTCGGTGCATGTGGGGAAATGGCACTTGGGAGGTAGTAAAGATTTCATTCCAACCAATCATGGGTTTGATGAAAGCCTTTGGATAGAATCGGGTAGTCTATTTTTACCCGAAAACCATCCAGACGTGGTGAATGCTAAACTAACCGATATTATGGATAAATTTGTTTTTGCAAATCTACCGTATGCTGTTCAGTTTAACAACAGTCCTCCCTTTAAACCAGATGGTCATTTGACGGATTATCTAACTGATGAGGCAGTTAAAGTTATTGAAAAAAACAAAAATCGCCCCTTTTTTTTGTATTTAGCTTATTGGGCGGTGCATCGACCTTTGCAAGCTTTACAAGCAGATTACGACAAATTGGATTACATTGAGAACCACGTTGAACGAGTTCAAGCAGCAATGGTTATGACGGTAGATAGAGGCGTTGGAAAAATCCGCCAAGCCTTAAAAGAGAATGGAATTGACGATAATACGATTATCATTTTCACAAGTGATAATGGTGCGCCCGGCAACCTTGGTTTGCCAGATGTCAACAAACCTTATCGTGGTTGGAAAGTCACCTTTTTTGAAGGCGGTGTTCACATTCCTTTTATTGTCAGTTATCCAAAAAGCATCCAAGGCGGTCAAACATATACTGGACGAGTCTCTAATGTAGATATTTTTTCAACGCTTGGCGCATTAACGGATGCGACCTTGCCAACCGATAGAAAAATGGATGGTGAAAATATATTACCCTACCTCACAGGAGAGCAAGAAGGGGAACCCGACCGACCATTATTCTGTAAAAGTGGGACTTACTCCTTTGTCATCAACGATGGTTGGAAATTACAAGTTGACGAATGGCAAGATAAAAAATGGCTATTTGATTTAAATACAGACCCAACTGAACAGGAAAATTTGGTTGATACTTATCCTCAAAAGTTGGCAGAGTTATCAATGCTAAGGCAAGAGCTATTAGTCGAACAACAATCAGAGCCAATTTGGAATGGTGCACTCACATCACCTGTCAAAATCGATGAGACGATAAAGGAGGAATTTACTAAGGAGGACGAATATATTTTTTGGACTAATT
>CAZEOC010000362.1:0-4479 GCA_964513525.1 uncultured Saprospiraceae bacterium
TAGATTGATAATAAAGTTTCATTCCGTTTTTCCAAGGAGTGACAATTTCATCATACAATTTATCAGCCGCTAAAACAGCATTCGATAATTCAGGCATTTTGAAAATGGTTTCAATGTAATGACACGAAATATTCATTAAGCCACAACCAATATTAAACTCATAATCACTTTCATGATTATTCAACCAATCATAAAGTGTTACAATTACTTTTCTATTGTATGACAAATGTTCTAATTCTTCTTTTGCATGTGTAATATATTCTCTTACGATATTATCTGTTTACTCGATTTGGGCAACAATATATCTAATTTTATCACGACTTGAAATTGACTTTTTTAAAATAATTTAAGTCATTGAAAACCTTATTTTTTCAGCTTTTTTGAGTGCTAATTCCAGATTATAGTTCGTTTCTTTTAGAAATTGTTGTATAATTTTAGAATCTAATCGTGTTTTTGAATTAAGCTGTTCAAAAGTTATTTCCTTAAATAGTTGAGTCGCTTTTTCAATATTTCCATTAGTTTGATTTAGTAATTTTAAACCTTGTTTTATGGAAATTGGAAACTGTTTTCTTAACTTTTTAAGTTCGATTTTATGATTCATTAATTTTGATTATGTTCATTCGAGTTGAAAGGATTTAGCATGATTTAAGTGAAATTGTATCTATTGAATATAAGAAAAATTATTTGTAATTTAGAACTATTAATTTCAATAAAATACATTGCTATATCTAAAAAAGAAACAAAATCAATCTGATAATCAGTCAATTAAACGAAAATAATTGTTTAAAAGGTAGAAAGTTTTTTTAAAAATTTTGAAACACCTACCGACACGATTTGTATACAATTATTACCAATAACCCAACAGTTCAAAATGGTTAAAAAAATAATATTCTTTATCCTTTCAATACAAACTGAAAACGACCATCTAAAGGAATTTGATTAAATATACTTAGCTGTCGTTCTTGAATATAAGCAATTCGAGGATAACCGCCAGTTGTTTGTCCATCCTGTAAGACGATAATTGGTAAACCGCTTGGCGGTAATTGTATAAATCCAGTTAAAACAGGTAGGCTGCTTTTCAGTGGTGCAACGGAATCGGTTAATGGTTTTCCGTTTGTTCTGACGCCCATTCGGTTGCTATCTGCTTTTATGGTATAAATATTTGAGGTGAATTCTGTGATGTTTTTTGGTGTTAGAAAATGGAATTCGGGACCTTTGTAGATTGGAATCGTGGTATGTCGTATCGTGTTTTGACCTGAACTTTTCCAATGAATAATATCGCCTTTTTTTAGAAATCGTCCCTTGAATCCGCCGATTTTTGCATTGGTGTAAGTAGAGTAGGACTTATATATTGGATTGATTATCAGGTCATTTTCAAAAGCGATGTAACCACGGAAGCCAACTTTTGCAATTTGTCCTTTGAGAATGTCACCTTGTCTAATGTTTAGGATTGTGTTTATTAAAACTCGTTGATTGTTGATCGTCCAATTGAACGCCGCACCTGTAAGTACGATTTTAGTTGCTGCGTTAAATTTAATTGTTGGTGGAATGTAGGTACATTCTATTAGAGCGGTATCTTCAGGTTTGTTTAATAGTAATAAAGCAATTTTGGCAGTATTTCTATCCATTACGCCAGATGTTGGAATGGCATAATACGCTAAACCTTTTCGACCCAAATCCTGAATACTGGTCATCAAACCAGACTTAATAATCTCGAAGTTGTTCATAAGTTGTTTTATCAATAGCGTATAATTGTACCTTATCTTCTAAGTTTAAGTTAATTGGTGGAATATTCGGTAAATTTAAAATAGATGTTGGAATCCGACCAATCACGTACCAACCGCCTGGACTTTCGATTGAGTATAAGCCCAAATATTGCCCACCGATTGCGATAGAATTGGCTTCAATATATTTTGATGGAACGGATTTTCGAGGTAAATGAAGTGATTTGTCCAAACCATTGAAATAAATGAAACCAGGCAAAAAACCGAACATACCAATAGAAAAATGGGTTGCGGTTAATTTTTGAATAACTTCATCTTTGGTGAATCCAGTTAGACTTTCGATTAGTTTCCAATCTTCATGCTTGCTAAAATAAATTGGTAATTTATAAGTCTTAATATTCGTATTGGTTTCTATACTGACTTGTTGTAAATCTTCTATTTTTGATGGTGTAAATAGCGAATTGAGTTTCAAACAAATTTCAATTTCTGTAACAATAACTTCTTCAATAAAATCAAATTTTGCTTGAAAAATAGCTTTACCAATATGGTTTAATTTTGATGAATTTGCCTGATCCTCATCAGCTAATTTCACAATCAAAAAATCATTGTTATAATTATCAATTATTAATTTAGCATCAGCTAATTGCAGCAATGTTGACATTTTTTTTGTTTAAATAATGGTAAATCATTTTACTCAAATCAACTGCACCTTGTGTATCACTATGTAAACAAATAGAATTGACTTTAATAGCACAAGTTGTTGAATCCCAAAGTGTTACTTTATTATTGATAAAGCCATTGACTTGTTTTAAGACCGCTTTTGAATCATGTAAAACGGCATTTTCTAAACTCCGACTTCTCAACTGATTAATGGCTTGATAAGACCTATCTGCAAATCCTTCATTGACGACTTGCATTTGATGTTGATGACAAATATCAATGACTTGCGAATGTGCTAAAGCAAAAATTTTGAGTTTAGGGTCGATTGATTTTATCAATTTTACGACTTCAGTTGCCAAGTATTTATCTTTCGTCATATCGTTATACAATGCACCATGCGGTTTGACATGGTTGAGTTGTTGCCCAAGATTTTCAACCATTCCTTTTACAGCATATATTTGATATTTTAGCTCCGCCAATAAGGTTGACATTAGAACATTTATAGATAATCGCCCAAAATTTTTGCGATCATTATAAGACGGATGAGCGCCAATTTTTACTTGGTGCTCAATCGCCATTCTAATCGTTTGTTCCATTAGTTTTGGATTGCCACTATGAAAACCACAAGCAATATTACAAGATGAAATAAAGGGCATAATTTCCGAATCAAAATTAGTTGTTTGATTCGGAAGCAATTCGCCCATATCGCAGTTTAAGTCGATTGTTCTCATGTTTATTTTCTGCCGTTTATTAATTGATCTTTATAAAAAACTAAAAATACTATTTAAGGATTTTAATGATAATAAAATTGTAATTAGAATAACGATTATTCCCAAAATATTGATGGTCAATGTATTTGTAAATTTGCCTAAAACCTTTTTAGAATTAGAAATATACAAGAGATAAGTCGCTATAAATGGAAGTAAAATCGCATTGGTAATTTGTGCGAATTTAATAATCAAAACCCGCTCAACATCTGTAACAGCTACCAAAACACCAATTGTCAAAATTATTATCCAAACCGCTCGAAACTTTTTATCTGTTTCGTCATCTCCCCAATTGAATAAGCCTTTTGCCGCATAAGCAGCAGCTAAAGGTGCAGTTAGTGCGGAACTAAAACCAGCTGCCATCAAGCCAATTCCCATCAGCCATTTGGCAGATTGCCCAAAAACAGGTTCAAGTTGTACCGCCAAGTCCTTAGCAGATTTAACTTCTTCTACCAAATGTCCAGAACTTGCTGCGGTAATAATTATTAAGATAGAAATCAAACCGCCTAAAATAATAGCGATTGCATTTTCAATTCTCAAATCTTTTAGAGAATTTTCAGTGCCCCACTTTTTAGAAACCGTTGAAGCGTGTAAAAATAGGTTGTAAGGTACAACGGTTGTACCGATAACTGCCATGATGAGCAAAAACGAATCGCCTTCTGGCTGACTCGGAATAAAGCCTTTTAAAATTGCGCCGAAATCTGGTTGTACCAAAATTGCTGTAACCAAAAAGCAACTACTCATCAAAATAACTAAACCTATTAATATCCGCTCAATCCATTTATATTGACCAAAATACATCAAGAGAAAGCAAGCAATTCCAATAATTACAGGTAAAATACTCAATTCGCCAATCATCAATTCAAGACCTAAAACGCCACCTGAAATATTCCCAGCTTCATAGGCTGCATTTCCGACCAAAATTGCTCCAATAACCAAAAAGAAAACAATATATCTACTGATTCCTTTTGAGAATTGTTTGTTAAACGCTTCACCCAAACCCTGTTGCGTAACAAAACCCAAACGTGCTGCCATTTCTTGTAGAATAATCGTAGCAACAATTGCGAAAAGCATTGCCCAAAGTAAAGAATAAGCGGTTTGTACGCCAACTATTGTACAAGTTGTCAATGTTCCTGGTCCGATAAAAGCGGCTGCAACTAAAGTACTTGGTCCGAAATATTTTTTCATTTGTTATGTTTGAATGGTAAACATTTTATTCATTTCTCGTTTTGAAAGCATATAAGGCAAAGGAAGCCAACCAATGTTGACCCGCATAATCGCCATCAGTTATTTTTGATAAGGAATTCTCTCAGCGGCGAAATGCGCCC
>CAZEOC010000363.1:0-4463 GCA_964513525.1 uncultured Saprospiraceae bacterium
TTAAGCCATTGATAGGCGTTCTATCTGCAAAATAATTATGATGAATTTCTAAATAATCAGGAGCAGAAGAGTTTCTATTATCATTAATAATACTTCCAACGCCATACTTTCCAATAAATGAATTGTAGGCGATTTCATTATATTCACCATCTGCAAGTATCCATTTGAACTTTAGTGTTTTCTGACTTTCTGTACCATTATAAGTATCAATTTTATTATTAATAATCTTACAATAATCACATCCATCTAATTCAAATACGGGTTCAATTGTCGTACCGCTGGTAACTAAATTAGCTGGATTTTGAAAAATTAAACCTGAAACCGTGATATAAGTACCGGACATCACAACTCTCGAATTTCCTGTCATAAATACAGCACCTGAATTCTGTGAAGTAATTGTAATTGGAGCAGTAGAACTACCATTTTTATCAATATCAATAAAGGTATTATTCCAAGTTCCATCTGCCAAGATAATTGTCGTTCCTGGCGTAGCAGAATTAATTGCATTATTTAATTCTGTAATATTATTCACAATTTGAGCATGACTTAAAGTGGTCAAAAAGAATAAAGTAAGTGTAAATAGTAATTTCTGATTCATAATTAATTTTTAAAATTTAGCTTATTTTGTTATTTATACAGATAATTAGACACCAAAAATTCGTGTAAAATATATCTGTAGAAATAGATATTTTATAGTTAGAATTTCAAAATTGCTGATTTGTTTAATGCATAGGTAACAAAAGTAATCTCCTATTATTCAACTGTATGAAAAACTCATCAAATGACGAATTTCAAAACTTGTATTTAGACGATTCATTTTTGTTTTTCCTTCCACAATTCAAACGCTTCTTTATTAGATTCTAAAGTCATTGGATATAATCCCACAATAGAATGTCCTGCTAAAACTCTTTCTGTAACAAAGTCTTCATAAAGCGTCATATTAATAGCTTCATCAGCTAATTCATCCGCTAAATGTGCTGGTATAACGATTACTCCGTCATCATCGCCAACAATTATATCGCCAGGAAAAACTGCCGCATCTCCACAACCGATTGGAACATTGATGTCTAATGCTTGATGTAAAGTAAGATTTGTTGGCGCTGTAGGCGTATGATGAAAAGAAGGCATCGCCAACTTAGCAATCTCAGCGGAATCTCGGAAACCACCATCTGTAACCAAACCTGCCGCACCACGAACCATTAAACGAGATGCTAAAATAGAACCCGCAGAAGCAGCTCTACTATCTTTCCGACTATCAATTACTAAAACTGCTCCCTCTGGACAGGTTTCCACTGCAACTCTTTGAGGATGTTTAGGGTCTTTAAAAACCGTAATTGGATTCAAATCTTCTCTTGCTGGAATATATCTTAAGGTAAAAGCTTCTCCAACCATTGTTGGTTTTCCTTTTGCTAACGGCTTAACGCCTTGAATAAATTGATTTCTAAAACCTCTTTTGAATAAGGCTGTAGATATGGTAGCTGTACTAACTTTTTGTAATTTTTTACGAGTAGAAATTAACATTACTTTGTTTTTATTAGTGATTCTAAATTCTGATTATATTATTAATTCAATGAAAAATTTAAAGAGTAGCATTCATACTTCCTCTTACTTCATTGAGTTTCATTGTCATTGAAATAGCTTCATTGTCAACCCATTTATTATATTCCTCTATAGCTTTTAATCTTAAATCATTCTCTAAATATCCTTCTTCAACCATTTGTAGAGAACCAGCAACTTTTGACCAAATTCCTACTCTTGATTTAAAATCTTTTCTTGGATGTTTATAATGTTCATTTGAATTAATGACTTCAATTGAATGCAATCCAACTTCTTTCATTAGTATTGATAAATCATTTGCCATTCTATTATTCATTCCTGCTTCTGCTCTCCATTTCAAAAATGAATTATAAAATGATTGCATTGATTGAGGAGGATTAGGATTCCATTCTAAATCTTCATGATTATAATCAAGTATTGATATTTGTCCGTTAGGTTTTAGTAAACTTTTCATTTTCACTAAAGCTTCTTTCGGATTAGTTAACCATTGTAAAACACGAGCAGAAACAATCAAATCGAATTTTATATTAGGTTCAAAATCGAATAAATCTGTATAAATTAATTCTAAATTTTCAACTCCAGCATAAGTATGTTGACCACTTGAAATAAATTTTTCAGTATTATCAATTCCTATTACCTTTCCATTTTCACCAACAAGCTTTGCGATATCTTTAGAAATAGAACCTGTACCACAACCAACATCTAAAACAAACATACCTTCTTTTAATAATGGTACCAATGTTCTATAATCATTGTCTAAGCTTCTATTATCAAAAATTTTAGTGGCTTCTTGACCATCTCTTTCAATATGTTTGTTTCCTTTCATTTATCTTCAATTTATTTCAATTTTCAACTAAAATTAATAAGTTATCATGAATATCATTATTACTTCAAGTGATTACTAATAATAAATCACACAAATGAAGTCAATAAAATTTATTTTAACTTAATTTGCTTTTTTTGTATAGACAAAAAGAACATTTTACAACTTGTTTGTGAAAATGTATTTTATTTCCTTAGTTTGCTAATAAGGAATAAGTAACCGCTCACAAATAAGTACAATTAATTTCGATTTCTTTATGACCGATTACTGAAGTCAAAAAAACTATTCAAATGAATGTAAATAATACATTTTATGCCATCAATCCAACAAATAATGAAGTGTTGGAAGGTGCATATACTAATTCTTCAACGGCTGAAATTAATACCGCAGTTGAAAATGCAACAGCAGCTTTTGATATTTATAGAAAAAAAGATAAAGAAAGTATTGCCAACTTTTTGGAACAAATAGCTGAAGAAATATTGAATCTTGGCGATGCTTTATTAGAGCGATGTCATTTAGAAACGGCATTGCCATTAGGGCGTTTGCAAGGAGAAAGAGGCAGAACGATGAATCAATTGAAATTGTTTGCTTCTGTTGTTCGAGAAGGTTCTTGGATAGATGCTCGAATTGATACTGCTATTCCTGATAGAACGCCATTTCCAAAATCTGATATTAGACATATTTTACAACCTTTAGGTCCGGTTGCGGTATTTGGAGCAAGTAATTTTCCATTAGCATTTTCTGTTGGTGGTGGAGATACAGCATCTGCATTAGCTTCGGGGTGTACAGTTGTTGTAAAAGGTCATCCAGCACATCCTGGTACATCTGAAATGGTAGCTTCTGCATTTCTGAATGCCGTAAAAAAATGTGGTATGCCAGATGGTACTTTTTCTTTAGTACAGGGAATTTCTAATGCGGTTGGACAAACTTTAGTAGAACATCCAAATATAAAAGCAGTCGGTTTTACTGGTTCATTACGTGGTGGAAAAGCATTATTTGATATTGCAAATGCTCGTCCCGAACCAATTCCTGTTTTTGCAGAAATGGGCAGTACGAATCCAGTTTTCATTCTACCAAATGTATTGAAAGAAAGAGGCGATGCAATTGCTGCAGGAATGGCAAATTCAATTACGCTTGGAGTTGGGCAATTTTGTACTAATCCTGGATTAACTTTTATTGAAACTGCAAAATCAGCTGATGATTTTTGTGAACAATTATCAAAAGAAATAAGTAAAAAACCTGCAAGTACAATGCTAACTTCAGGAATTAAAAATACTTATGAAAAAGGAATTAAAGATACTTCTGTTTTAAATGGAGTTGAAACATTAGGAACTGGAATAGCTGCAAATTCAGCAACTACAATTGCTGCACAAATATTTAAAACTTCAATAGAAAACTTCAATAAAAATGAAGCGCTTGCAGAAGAAAACTTTGGTCCTTCAAGTGTATTAATTATTGCAGAAACTAAAGCTCAAATATTAAATGCTGCTAAAAATCTGAAAGGTCATCTTACCGCAACGATACATGGAACTGATGCCGATTTTGAAGCATACAAAGAACTTTTTAGCATCTTGGAACAAAAAGTTGGACGAGTAGTCATCAATGGTTATCCAACTGGTGTAGAAGTTTGTCATTCCATGGTTCACGGCGGACCTTTTCCTGCAACTACTGCGGTTCAATCTACGTCTGTTGGAACGAATGCAATTAAGCGATTTGTTCGACCTATATGTTTTCAAGATTATCCAGCTTCTCTTTTACCAGAAGCTTTACAAGAAGGCAATCCTTTAGGAATTTGGAGATTAGTAAATGGAGAATTAACAAAATAGATTTATTTTCTATTCAGTCCTTTCATAAATTAATATTGGTTATTTGTGAAAAACTCTTCTTCTTTTTTCTTGAAAAAAAAGAAGCAAAAATTCAAGGCTTGATTAATTTCAGATACTGAATCAAGTTCAGTACAGGCTTTTGAATGTATTGAAAATACTAAAAATTCCGAAACTCACTTTGCTATCGCAAAGCTCAAACAGCGGACTTTTCTTAACGTATTTTAAACACATTCAACCTAAAATTAATAATGCCAATC
>CAZEOC010000364.1:0-4429 GCA_964513525.1 uncultured Saprospiraceae bacterium
TATCGGCAAAGTCTAATATGCCATCTGAATCAGTATCGTTCGGACCTTCTACTGAGTCCGCAATACCGTCTGAGTCAGCATCTGTATCTAGGTAATCAGGTGTACCATCTGAGTCAGTATCTTGTGTGCCAGAACCTTCTAATGAATCTGCAACACCATCTGAATCTGAATCTGTATCAAAGAAATCAGGAGTACCGTCAGAGTCACTATCGCTTCCCGCAGCAAGATAGTCCGCTGTACCATCTGAATCTAAGTCATTTGTTGACTCTAATGAGTCAGCAAGACCGTCGCCATCAGTATCTGTATCCCTGAAGTCTAAAACTCCATCAGAGTCAGTATCAAACGGCCCTTCAATAGAGTCGGCGATGCCATCTGAGTCTGTATCTAAATCTTGATAATCAAGAATACCATCTGAATCTGTATCTTCAGATGTAGCTAAACCCTCTATATTATCTGAGATACCATCCAAATCAGTATCATCAAGGGCACGGAAATCAACTTCAAATGGCCCTGTTTTTGTAAGTTCTGTTAACGGGTCAGAGATACCAGCGCTTGGATCATTCTCATAGAAATCATATACGCCATCACTATCTGGGTCATCTTGAGCAAATACACCATCATCCAAGCCGTCTCCGTCTTTATCAACATTTGTAAATGCATTCAAACCAGACTCAGCGGTATCGGAAGTACCGTCATTATCCGTATCTGTATCTATATAATCATATGTGCCGTCCGAGTCTGTATCTTCAGGAGTATCAAACTGACCACCTAATCCAGCTTCTGGTGATGTATCAAATACATCTTGCACACCATCACTATCATCATCAACTCCAGTAGCGTCTTGATAGCTTGACGTTGCTTGGCCTTCGACAATATCGACAATACCATCACCATCTGCATCAATATCTCTAAAGTCTCGAATAAAATCACCATCTGTATCTAATGCATCTGTACCTGTATTAGCAGATAAATCAGCTCCTTCAAACACATCCATCAAACCATCTGAATCAGAATCAACTCCCTCATTAAGGTCAATCATCCCATCATTATTCACATCTGCAGCAATTGCAGCTGTATTACCGCTTTCAACCAAGTCACTTATACCGTCGTCATCTTGATCCAGGTCTAACAAATCTGCTGGCTGAATATCCTTACTCACAGATAAATTACTTATAAAGCCAAATGTATTATTAGCTGAACCATTGGCACCAAAGAAAACTGTTATTGTTGATTCATCTGCGACACCTAAATCAGCTGGATTAAACGAGTATGTTCGCTGCTCCCAGGTTCCCGCATTTGAGCCCGTATCAGTAAACCCTTCCACTTCGGAAATTAATATCCCTGAATTTGCAGTAACATTACCACCCTGAGTAACATCAAAATTATTAAGACGGAACTGAATACTTGTATCTTCTAATGCTGCAGTAGCTGCACCGACATCTGCCGGTGGCGCTCCATTATGATACTCAGTATAGAAAAAAGTAATCGTTACTGGTGAATTTGAATTACCAATAAAAAGCGTGTTATACAAGCCTTCACTACCTCTAAAGCCCAAGAATGATGAGCCCGCTACAGGAGGAGCATCAAAACCAGGAAGATCCGTTCTCAGTTCTTCTTGATTGAAAAATAAAACTCTATCAGCAGTACTTAAGTCTGGTGTACTTACCTTACCCCAAGGAGCAGGAGCAAAGTTAGTCGCTGTAGCAGTATAAGGTGTTCCTTGATTATCTTCATCTACATAATTTTCATTGAAATCACCATTTGGAATTGACCCGCCAGGTCTTAATTGCTCTGGCTCTAACTCATCTACGATACCATCATTATCTGAATCTAGGTCTCTTGAGTCATCAATACCATCACTATCTGAATCTACAGGAACACGATAATCGATTTCATTCACAGGATTACCGGTATTAGGAAGGTCTGTTAATGGATTATCAATTCCTGCACTTGGATCAAAGGTAGCGCCTTGAGTAAAACCACCATCATCAAGTCCATCACCATCACTATCTAAACCAGTAGCAGCTGGCAAACCAGACTCAAGCCTATCGCTGCGTCTATCCGCATCACTATCGGTATCTAAATAGTCAAAAGTTCCGTCTGAATCAGTATCTTCTGGAATAGTGAATTGACCTCCATGACCATTTTCAGTCGCCGTATCAAATATATCTTGAATACCATCAGAATCATCATCAACACCCGTTGCATCTTGATAACCTGCCGTTGTTTGTGCTTCAACAATATCTACAATACCATCTCTGTCTGCATCAATATCAAGGTAATTTGATACTCCGTCACCATCTGAGTCTACTGCAAAAACACCACCATCAAAGACATCTAAAACACCGTCACTATCTGAATCAGCCGATTCTGATAGATCAATATAACCATCATTATTTACATCTGCTGCGATCGCCGCCGCATTAGTTGTTTCGAATAAGTCAGAAATGCCATCATTATCAGAATCTAAATCAACCGCATTGCCAATGCCGTCTCCATCCGCATCAGTCACACCATCAAGCAAACCTTGTACATTTACACCCGTGATAGTTACCTTAGTATTTGGACCACCGAAAATGTCGTAATAGTTTTGAGCATTATAAACACCTGTATTATTCGGATTCCAATTACCACTCAAGTCAAAGGTCAGCTCATCAAAACCAGCTACACTTGTAATCGTAATAGTGCCATCGCTGTTATTACTAGCAGGGTATGAGTTATTAGGAGAAGCCACCTCATAACTACCACCAACAGCCGTAGCTGTATAATTTCCACCTGCTGTGAATGTATCAATCGTTGCAGCACTACCATCATTGGTTACAGAAAAATTCTCAAACAACTCAGAGTTAAAATTCCCATAGTTCTCTAAATCATCAACACTAATTGTAACTGAGGTTACTGTTCCGCCACCAAACGAGATAGTGTATGTATCAGTAATACCGGCTGTACCAGACCCTTGAGCATCACCACTATCGACAACCAAATTACCCCCAACCACACTAACATCACCACCTGAAGTTGACGCAAAAGTTGTCGATATCGGAACATTATCAACCGTTACCGTAGAGCCAGCTTCAGTAAAATCACCCGAACTACCATTTACATAAAGGTTCTCATTTAAATCAAGAATACCGTCATTATCATCATCCAGATCGACGCCATCTAAAATTCCATCACCATCTGTATCGTCCAACGGGCCCAACACACCTGAAAATCCTGATACTGAGTCTGCATTTAATAGCGCTACCGCCTCAATTGAACCTGTAGCAACTTCTAAATCCCAGTCACCACCAAACTCATCATTACCTGTTGCGTCATCAGAGCCCGCTACATCTGCTCCTGTTAGCTCAGCAATAGACGCTAAAAACAACTCATCGCCTGCTGTATCACAGGCATGAATAAGGATGTCGCCATCTTCCGCTAGAGCATCGCCCCAGCCCTTCAACTCGTCGGCATAATCAGACAGCGTTTCGCTGTTAATTCTCTGATTACCAAGTTGGAACTCACCTACTGTACCGTGGGAAATAACATCAATTGCATCCAGGTCAGTATATTCTTCTAAAATAGTTGAGATTTCTTGTGCTTGATCTACTTGTGGATCAAGTAAATATATCGCAACACCATCTACAACAATGGCGCCGTCATCATTCACAGAATAACCAGCGCCAATTAATTCATCACTTTCGTTTACAGCTTCATCCGCTAATTCAGCCGGCGGGGCAGTACTTGGGTTTGCAACATCGAACTCAGATGAAACACTGACAACATCTGCGCCAGCAACATAGTCACCCTCAGCCTCTTCAGCGCCCATTTCAATCTCTGAAACAACACCATTCAACAAGTCTTCGTAGTCAGTAACCGATGTATCGATAAATACAACTCGCGTCACTTTAGACTCATCGACAACTAAATCTTCTACATCTGACTCCTCTTCAATATCTAACTCTTCAACACTCTCATCAAGCAACTCTTGTTCTTGAGCATCTAACTCTGTATCAAATGATGACTCAATAGGCGAATAAACAGCGTCATCAGATACAACGTGGTCTGACAAACTCACTGAAAAATCATCAACTTCAAGACCGTCATCACCTAACGCCTGTTCTGCATCTAATAATGTTACCGTCTCAGCAGGAGCATCAGACTCCAAGCTATCAGCAATGCCATCTATTTCAGTAACAGCCTGAGATTGTGTCTCAACATCGATTGGCTCAGGCAATGACTCAGGAACAGAACTTGAAGAATCACCCAACAATTCATCCGCTTCTAACGGAGCGGCACCATCAAACATCATGCGTGGCTCAAGATTCAACAATACACTTGGCCTATCAAAGCCATTTGCATATTTCTTATGTGCGCCACCAACCGCAGTCGCTAGTCTAGACTTAGTAAACTTCTGCTTACTAAATGTTAAATTGCTAATTTGATT
>CAZEOC010000365.1:0-4421 GCA_964513525.1 uncultured Saprospiraceae bacterium
GTTTTAATATTAAATCCAAAAGAATTCATTCCTGCACCAGCACAAGGTGTTTTGGCTTTTCAAACAAGAACTGAAGATTTAGGCACTCGTCGAGTATTAAAAAATATTCACGATTCAAATGTTGCAGCTTGTACAAATGTAGAACGCAAAGCTTTGTCGATGATAGAAGGCGGATGTCATACACCAGTTGGAATTTTCTGTGTAAGAGATACAAATGGCTTTTATCATCTTCGTGGTGCAATGGCTGATACTTGGGATGCGCCAGTTCGTTATGCTATTGTTTCTTCAAGCACAACACATCAATTAGCCGAAGAATTAATTGGTAAATTGAAGGCATAATTTAATGAAAAAAGTATTTATTACAAGAAATTTAAAGGAAACCGACTTTTTCAAAACAGCTTTGGAAGAAGTCGGTTTTTCTGTTTTCGGGACTTCTTTGATTGACTTTTCAATTGTTGAATTTCAAGATTTCCCTGAATCTGATTGGTTGTTTTTTTATAGCAAGAATGCTGTTCGATATTTCTTCAAACAGATTGATTTAGAAAATATAAAGGCTATAAAAATCGCAACAATTGGACAATCAACTGCCGATTTTATTATTAATCATTATTCCTTAAAAGTTGATTTTATTGGAACAGGCGAACCACTTCAAACTGCTAAAAGTTTTGTAGAAATAGCAAAACATCAGAAGGTACTTTTCCCTCGTGCTGCAAATTCTAAAAAATCAATTCAAAAACAATTAGGAAGTACAATAATTCAGAAAGATTTGATTGTCTATCAAAATCAACCAAAAACGGAATTTGAAATAATAGCTGCTGATTTTTTAGTTTTTACAAGTCCAATGAATGCGCAAACTTATTTTGGTAAAGTGGCTTTAAAAGAAAATCAAGTTGTAATCGCTATTGGAAATACAACTGCATATGAGTTATTCAAATTAGGTATCAAGAAAGTGAAAATTGCAAAAGAACCGAGTGAAAAAGGGTTATTTGAAGTATTAAGTAAGAAATAATCAGAATGAATTTATCAATACTTAATACTTCATATTTATTACATCAAAATTTAAGCTTCTACTTTTTTCAAAGCAATTGCATTCATACAATAACGTAATCCACTTGGTCTTGGACCATCTGGAAATACATGACCTAAATGAGCTTTGCAAGTATTACATACTGTTTCTATTCTTTGCATTCCGAACTTATTATCTATAATATAAGCAATCGAATTTTCTTTTACAGGTTGTGTAAATGAAGGCCAACCAGTTCCACTTTCAAACTTTTCACTTCCATCGAAAAGCAAAGTATCACAACAAACACAACTATATAAACCAGCTTCGAACTTACTACACATATCAGAACTAAATGCTCGTTCCGTACCGTGTTCTCGAGTAACTCGATATTCTTCAGGAGATAATTGGTCTTTCCATTCAGTTGCTGTTTTTACTACTTTTCTATCTGGTTCAGGATTTCCTTTTCCTGCAAAACTTAAAACTTCTTTCCACTTTAACATAATTTCTTTATTTAACACTTGCAATTCGGTTTTTCATAATAGAAAATACACGAATAATAACTATGAATAATCATCGATGAAACAATAAGTATTTAATTCGGTTCAAATCTAATTCAAACGATTGGTAACTCATTCAATTAATTCGCCATTTTCAAATTTCCCTTCTCGTTTTACCGTTCCATCAAGGTTTAAAAATTGAATTTTACCATGATATTTCCCATCTTTCATTTCACCAATCATATACTTTTCACCAGTTGGTTTGAAATATTCCCAAACGCCTTGTTCTAAATCATTTTCATATTTTCCTTTCTTAGCAATTTGACTATTTGGATAGTAATATTCCCAATCGCCAGACGCAATATTATTATCGTAATTCCCTTTTTGTTTCAAGGCACCATTTTTATAAAACACTGACCAAACCCCAACAAATTTACCTTTCTCGTAATGTCCAATAGTATTAATTTTCGAATCTGGATAATAGGTTTTCCATTCTCCTTTTTCTAAACCATTTTCATAAAAACCTTCCATTTTTTTTGTTCCGTTTTCATAAAAACGAATCCAATGAGCATCTAAATATCCTTTATAATAAATAGCTTCAACAGACCTTTTTCCACTTTCATAATTAGTTAAAAAATCACCATCTAAAACACCATTTTTATATTCTGAATATTGCCACAATATTCCATTTTCATAATATTTCTTATAAATGCCTTCATACTTATCCCCAATCCGAGTCATTTCCTCTTTGAGCTTTCCAGTCGGGTAAAAAGTTTTATAAATTCCATTTATTGAATCGCCTAAAATGGAAACTTCCATTTGTAAGGTTCCATCTGGAAAATACAATTTAGAAATACCATTTTGAATACCTTTTTCATATAATCGACTTTCTTTTAGAGCACCGTTTTTATGATAGGTTTTATAACTATTTTCTAAAGTATCATTTTGATAAAAACCCTTTACTTTCACTTTTCCATTCAAAAAATATTCTTCAAAATCGCCATTCAATAATCCGTTTTCAAAACTATATCTTTTTAATAATTTTCCTGTTGGAGAATAAGTCCGCCAAATTTTGTTTTTCTTTCCTTGTTTATATACACCAACTAATTTAGCTTTTCCATTAAAATGAAACTGCTGAAAATTTCCATTCCTTACTTTTTCTTGCTGAATAGTTTCATATTCATAAATAGATTTTACATCCATGGAATTATTCCAATAAATCGTATCAATCTCTATTTGAGCAAATAATGAAATTGGTAAAAAAAAGAGGATATAAATTATATTGATTTTCATACTTATAAAAGTATGAAAATGATTTCTTAAAAGATACGGAATCTTAGATGAATATTTTATAAACAAAAAAATGGTAAGTAGAAAACTTCCACTTACCATTTTTCAAAACGAATCTGAATTACTTCTTACTTCATTTTCATAAATCTATCTGATTTTATCAATCGATTATTTTCATCTGTAACTAAATAAAAATATTGACCATTTGCTAATGCCGAAACGGAATAAGTAGATAAACCAGTTCTTAATTGTTTATGAATCATCAATTGACCACTTAAATTATAGATTTTCAATTGATAATTTTGACTTTTTGTTTGTTTTGTAGTTATCGAAAATTGAATATAATCTGTCGCAGGATTTGGAAATACTTGGATAGAAAAATCATCTTCCATTTCAATCCCTTCCGTATTAACTTGAATATCATTTTTCAATTTCACGTACAAATAATCGGATAGTCCAATATCTGTCCCGTCTTCTCCGATTCACCCCAGAATTATAATCAAAAGTGGTTCCCAACAATAAAACGCCACCATCACGAGTTGCCAAAATACTCATCAAATAATAATTCTTATCACCACCAATATATCGTTGCCATTGCAAACCTCCTAAAGAATCTAAGCAGTTGATAAAGAACCATGAATTCGTTATTTCAAATGGACTTCGATTTGAACTGGCTACGGCCTTCGAAATTCCACCTAAATAAATTAAATCATTTTGCCTAAAATCTAAACATCTTTTCTCTGCATGCATATCTGTAGAATCGACTTTTCCATAGTATTCATGATTTGGGTCAATAGGGAAAATCTTGAAAGTACTATCGATATTGTTTTTTCCAAAACTCAGATCCCACCATATTTCAGGATTAGGTAAAGGTATTGGTACACTATCAGGTGCATTACTTTGGTCACCTCCATAAATTAGAAAATCTTCACTAAAAAATCGAATATTATGTGGTTGTTTATTTGGTGAAAATGCAATTGTATCTATGAAATTTAAATTATCATCTATTTTTAATGCCTCAAGTGTAGAGAATTGTGTCGTTGCTAACTCTTGAGCCGAGATCCAAAAATTATTTTCATCGGAACCGTCTTCAAAAATAGAAAAATTTCTTAAATCACCGATTACTGAAGCAGATGTAGTGGTTTGTGTTAATAACATATTCCCACTTAAATCAAATTTATAGACAAACATTGTATCACTTCCTGGTTTATAAGATTTTCCAACTGAAAATATAAATTGTTCATTAACTCGAAGTCGTTCAAATGTTTCTTGAGAAGCATTTGCATTATAGATTGGTTTTGTCCATTCCCAAACTAAATTCAAATTAGAATCAACAACAGCAATCCAAGCATTCTGATTTTCTACACCAGAAACAGCAATTCTATTTTCATTGATTGCTGTAATATCCATAAATCTATTATTGGGAAAATCTACACTTTTTGTAATCATTCCATTTGCGTCTAAGTGTATCAATAAACCAAAATCTGTAAATCTTGGCATAAATACTGAAGGCATTGCTTCAGTATTCTGATTTCCTGCGATTATAAAATGATTATTTTTATACTCAACTACATCAATAACATATTCATCTTTTGAATTATCAATAGAAGTTGTATAGAAATCTATTG
>CAZEOC010000366.1:0-4411 GCA_964513525.1 uncultured Saprospiraceae bacterium
CCGATTTGTTCAGGTGTTAGAGCGATACCCATTTTCATATTTGCTCGGGCACTAAATTTGGTCTGTACTGGACCTGGCGCAGCTGCTAAAACATCAACATTATAAGGTTTTAATTCCTCATACAAACCTTCTGCTAAAGTCTGTACATAAGCTTTGGTAGCTGCATAATTTGAAGCAAAAGGTGTTCCTTGAAAAGCAACCATAGAACTCAATAATATAATTCCTCCTTTTTTCTGTTCTACGAATCGTTTGGAAAAATGATGAGTCATTTCTAATAATGCGATACAATTTACTTCCATCATATTTACTTCTTCATCTACAGAAATAGTCGTAAATTCTCCAGATGTACCAAAACCTGCGGAAGCAATAAATAAACCTATTTCCATTGCTTGAACTGTTTGAATTACTTTCTGTCGCTCGGATTTGATGCTCAAATCAGCAACGATTACTTGAACTGTTATAGCATGTTTTGTTTCTAATTCTGTTTTTAGATTGATTAATTTTGGCTCACTTCTGGCAACGATTACAAGATTGAAATTAGCAGAAGCTAACTGTTTTGTTAATTCTAAACCAATACCTGAAGATGCACCAGTGACTAATGCCCAATTTCCATATCGTTGGAAAAGACGATTTTTTTCTTTAGTTGATAATGTCATTTTAGTAGTTTAAAAATTTGAAAATAAGGATTTACCTTGTAGTGCAACAAACAATGTCCAAACAGCTAATAAGCCGTATAAAATAGCGACAACTACAACTAATTTTATGTCTTTTAGTACATAATAAGCCAATAATGGTAAGACTTGTAAAGCGTGCATACCTATAAAATGTGGAATTCGAGGGTCACCAAACTGTTTGCTCCAATTGAGGAATGGAATACCTAAACCGCCATCTTGTCCACCAATTGTATGTGTCAATTTTGAACCCATAACAAATCCCTGAAAAGCAAAAATGACGAAAATGATAATGCCCAAACGAATTGCCCAAACGTAATAATCAGGAAGATTAGGAAAATCATTTTTGAAGTATAAATATCCAATATAAGCAGCTGCTAAACTCGCAATTGTTGCAGCTAAAGCCATCATGCTATATAAAACCTGATAAGTAGGAGAGGAGAGGTTGAAGTGAGATAATTGTCCTTTTGCAGCTTGAAAAGTGATATAAATAATCTCAAATCCAAGTGTAATAATGATTACCCAATTAAAGATTTTGATATTCAAACCTGTGTCAACATGATAGGTTAAAATAGCCATTGCCCAAGCAAAGAAAACGGTGGATAAGCAAAATTTAATTGGTTTATACCAAGCATTAATATTCATAACTTGTAAATCCGAAAATCGACTAATTACAAATAAAATAACTGCTAACGATAAACAAATTGCACCGAAAATAAACATTGTATCATTGCGAAAACGCATTAGTTCAATAAATCCCTTCATTCTGATAAGTTTTGATTTAGAACAAAATTAATCATTGATGAAAGGCAAAACGATAACAAATGTTTAGATTTTCGATTTATTCGCTTTTTTTAATCGACTTAAATGCACAGGAGTAATACCGAGATAAGAAGCGATTAAATGTTGTGGAACTCGATTATGAATATTGGGGAAAATTTCTGAAATATTGTTATATCGTTGTTTAGGTGTGCGAGCGTATTGATTTTTGATTCGATTATCTTGATAAATAAAATAGAACTCCGCAATTAATCGACCTAATTTTTCACCTTCTTGAAAGTTTTTATATCCATTTTCAATAGTAGAACGAGGCATAATAATAACTTCTGTATCTTCTAAGGCTTGTAAAGTATAGAAAGAAGTTGTTTTTTGTATAAAGCTGGAATAATCACAAATGAATTGATTTTCTAAAGCAAAATGAGTTGTGTGTTCTACTCCTTTATTATCTAATATGGTCAAACGTAATAATCCTTTATTAATAAAATAAACTTCATGAGGAATAACATTCGGATAGCTTAAAATCTCTTTTCGTTTGATTGTTTTAATTGAACAAGGCTCTAAAAAAGAATCTAATTCTAAGTCAGAAATATTTATCATTGATTGTATAGCATATCTAATTTGTTCCATTGTTCTTCTTTTTTGATAACTAAAAAAGGTTCAATCACCGAAGCAATTGAACCTTTTCTATTTTATATAAAGGAATTGAAAAATGATAATTTCTACATTTCACTTGTATTCCTTAATCTATTATTTTATTAAAATCTTGGACAGTTTACACCTCTTTGGAATCCTTTGCTAATCGTATAAATTAAAGAAACCTCAAAACCTCCATTTCCGTTAGAAGCAACATTTAAGTCAGAAGTATTAACATCATAACTAAATCCTAAAGCCATATTATTATAATCAAAACGAGTTGATAAAATAAATGCATCCATGATAGAACCAGTTTCAAAATCGCGAGAAGTTCTGAACCAAGTACCAATCTGGAATGCTTGATATTCATCACGACGTTTTCCTAAAAGGAATTTTACATTCGTACCTGCATTTACTTGGAAAGATGGACCTTGACTTAAAATTACAAGTCCTGGTACTAAACCAATTCTTGTATTTGGAATCAAAAATTCACCACCTGCATGAAAAGTCATTTTAGCATCTAATTCAATGAATCTATCAAAGTAGAAAGATTGATTCGCACGATTTAAGTGAACAAATGCAGCACCTGCATAGAAATTTGTATTTTCATTTAATACAGAATACCATAACAATCCTCCACCAACATCACCGAAAATGAAGTTGTCACGTCCGAAGTTTTCTAAAGATGGTAAAGCATTGTTGAAGTCATCGCCATCAAACTGAGTTCCATACTTTAGATTTAAGAAGTTAATCGTTCTTTGAGCAGCGCCACCTTCTAAACCAACTACTAAATAATGTGATTGCTTACGAGTTCCGCCCATTTTTTTGCTATAAGCTAATGAGAAACGACCTTGTAATGTTCCAAAGTCAGAAGCTCCTGCTTGGTCACCAAAAAATGTAAAACCCCAACCGAAGTAATCACTTCTACCTACTGCGATTCTATTATCAAAAGAGAAATTATAGGTTTTGAAAGCATCATCTTTCAAAACAGCTTGCCATTGATTACGATAGTTTAACGTAAAACGACTATTATAATTCATTACACCTGTCATCGCTGGATTTAAGTTCAGCGGAGATAAATAAAATTGTGAAAAGTGTATATCTTGAGCGTTTAGAGCAAGGCTACATACCATCACAAGTGCAATAAGAAGGTGTCTTCGTAAATTCATATTTTAAAAATTTTAGGATATTTTTATGAATTAATCCCCGTAAAAAACGGAGTAAAATTTTATCAATTTAAAACTTCCTTTTTCCAACTCGTGAAATTAGGAATTTATTGTTAAAAATCACTTAAATTAAACGATTTAACATTGTACTTATTATGTAGTAATTCGTTGATTTGATGATTGGTAATCATTGATTGGTTTTCTAAGCTACTTTTAAGCTGAGTTTTTGACAATATTAAAACGTAACTTTTTTAAATAAAAGTTCGGTAGAAATAATTCTCATCAATTACCAATCACTAAACTAACGTATCAATGTTATATCTCCAGTGTATAATATTTTTTTCCCATCAATGAATTCATATTCAACTACAAAAACATAAACTCCTGGAGCAGCTTCTGCTGTGCCAGTAAGAGTTCCGTCCCAACCAAAAGCTTCGTCGCTGGCTGCGAAATTAGTTGTAGCGTGCAGTAATTCTCCCCATCTACTATAAACTTGAAAACGAGCTATTCCAACAACACCTTCTCCCCCATAAGGTACGAATACATCATTGATGCCATCACCATTTGGTGTGAATGCATTAGGAATAAAAGCTTTTCTTTGTTGATAAACGGTAATCATGACTTCATCTGTTGCAACACATCCGTTTGAATCTGTAACCATTACCGTATAAATGGTTTCATCATCAATAGGTATGATTAATGGACTTTCACAATCTGCACAACTTAACGCAGTTGTTGGTGTCCATTCGTATGTTAATGGTTCTGTCGTATTGACTTGAGTTGGTAATGTTGTACTATCTCCTAAGTAAATAATCTGGTCTATTCCAGCATCGACAAAAAGTTCAAGTGCATTAGGAACAGTGACAACAGTATCTATTTTACAACCATTTCCATCTCGTACCGAAACAGCAACATCCGTTGGTGGTAAATTATTAAAAGTAGAATCCGCTTGTACAATTCCAAAGTTGAAACCATAGGCAAAAGGAGCGCCTGCTCCACCATAAGCAGTATCTACAATGATTTGCCCATCTGAGCCATCAAAACAAGTAACTGGCTCAACAGTGATGTTAAAATAAAAACGTTCTGGATTATCAATAGAAACATCTTTTATTGTAATACAACCTTTTGCGTCGGTTATAGATACTTGATAATTTCCTGCGG
>CAZEOC010000367.1:0-4357 GCA_964513525.1 uncultured Saprospiraceae bacterium
CATTTAAGTAGTCAAGTTACCTACGAAAAACTTGATTTGGAAGATAGTACGTTTCAAGTTGCTTTAGATATTACGGAACCACAAATTATTACCTTAACTTATTTACGCCGTCAAGTGTATTTGTATGTTGAGCCTTTTGATACTTTACAAATGTCATTAGATGCGGATAATTTTCCTGCTTCTTTAAATTTTGAAGGAAAAGCTGGTGTAAATAATAAAATATTTGCAGCTTATAGTAAGCAGTTTCCTGAGGAGAAGAATCAATTCAAAATGATGCAATACCGTAAAGGTACAGTTTATTATAAAGTTGGTGTGGACTTAGACGGTGATATGCGCCAAAAAAAGCCTCAAGATTTCAAAGCTCAAATGGATGAGGAGAAATTAGAACGAATAGCAGCTTATGAAAAATTTAAGCAAGAATTTGGTCAACCTTCGGAATTATTTGAATTATACCTTTGGGCAGATATAAACTATACATGGGCATATAATTTATTGACTTACGGACATTCACATGGTTTTCGACATGGTGTTACACCTGAATTTTTCTTTTTTGTACATGATGTACCTGTGATGAATGATAAAGCGATGGGAAATCCAAAATATCGAGATTATGTGAAAGCATATATGAATTATGTTCGAATGGAAAAATTCCCTGATTCAGACGAATATTTCAAACAAGTTGATATTGCTAAGGGAGAAGGTTTAGTCAATGAGCCATATTCTTATTTTTTATCTAATTTAATTGTTCGTGCATTGAATAAGCATGAAAATAGAGATAGTGTTTTGGTGTATTATCAAGCTTATTTGAATGAAAATGCTCATGATAAATACAATAAAATTGTAATGGATACTTATCAAGAAGTGAATCGATATGCAGCTGGGCAATATGCACCGAACTTCACCTTGAAAGATACTACGGGAAGATTAGTTAGTTTAGATGAATATAGAGGAAAAACGATTTATTTAGACTTTTGGGCTTCTTGGTGTCGTCCTTGTGTGACTAAATTGCAAATGCTACAAACTCTAAAAGATAGTTTAGCAGATAATTCTGATATTGTATTCATACATATTTCGTTTGATAATAAAGATGAAGAATGGGTGAAAAAAATCAAAAATAATGGATTTTCAGGTGTTCATCTTGATGCACCTAAAAGTACAAAATCTGATGTAGCAAAGTTGTATGATATAAAAGCACTACCAGAATATTTCATTATTACACCGCAAGGGACTTTTGCTCAAAAACCTCGCAGATATGACCTTGTAGAAATTCAAAATAAGTTAGAAGCACTAAGTGGAGCGAATACTACGAGTAATCGGAATTAAAACTTTTTGTTGATTGAAAATTATCTCGCATTGATATTAATTGTTTAATATCAATGCGTTTTTTTTATCTTCAAATCGAGAAAACCTTTCCATCAATCCCTAATTCAGTATTTTCAAATTCTTCTCTTGCTTGTAATAATAACGGATTCAAATCTTTATATCGAGGAGAAAAATGTCCAATTAATAATTGTTTTGCCTTTATTTTTCGAGCAGTTTCTCCTGCTTGACGAGCAGTAGAATGGATATTCCGTTCTTGTAAGTCCGCTAATTTTTCATCTCCAAAAGTTGCTTCATGATATAACAAATCTACATTTTGAATTTGTGAAAACATGGCTTCATTATAAGCAGTATCTGAACAAAAAGCATAAGAACGAGATGGAAGAGCAGGACTTGTCAATTCATTATTTTTAATGATTTGACCATCTTGCAACTGAAAATCTGCACCGTTTTTAATATCGTTAATTACTTGAAAAGGTATATTGTATTGTTCAATTTTAGTCTTCAACATTTTGCGAGGTTTCTCTTTTTCTTGAAATAAAAAACCAGTTGTTGGAACATCATGTAATAGTGGAATCGTTGTGACTGTTACGTTTTTATTATCTAAAAGTACAGTTGGGGTAATTGCTTGATGTACATGAAAATGTATCGGATATTCTACTCTACGAACTTGTGTATATTTAATAAAAGCTTCGAAAAATTCTTGTACACCTGGTGGACAGTAGATATTTAGTGATTTTTTTCGACCTAATAAACCAAACGAACCCAACAAACCTGGTAAACCCAAAATATGGTCACCGTGAATATGACTGATGAAAATATGATTGATTTTGCTGTATTTGATTTTGTATTCTCGTAATCGAATTTGTGTACCTTCTCCACAGTCGATTAGGAAATATTCTTCATTGATATTCAAGACTTGTGCAGTTGTCAATTTCCCATTAGCAGGATAAGCAGCATTACTTCCTAATATAGTGAGTTCGAATTTCAAAATTTCTTATATAATTTAGCTCGTATTGATTTTCGTTTATGTAAGTATCGTTAATAACAAGAAAAAGGGCTATTCTACTGTTTTATTATTAATTTCTTCCTGTATTAACTTAAGGTTTTGCTTTAGATTTTGGGAATTTTTATAAACACCATATATCAAAAAGGAAGGAAGGAATATGTATAAAAAACCAAAACCATTTTTTACAATACCATATATCATTACACCGAATGAAAGTCCGATGAGTAATGCACCAGTGATTTCTTGGTTTTTAATTTTCTTCTTTTCCTTTAATAAGGCTTCAAGTGATAATTCAGTATAATCTTTATCATTCGACATATTGTAAGGTTTTACAATTTCTGAGTTCTGACGCTTTGCTCAAATTTGGCAAGACTTCAGAACTTAGAAAATCAAATCTATTAGGAAAGTTTCACTTCCTTTTTTGATTCTTTTTGAATAGACTACATATTATAAACACCTCCATTGATGTCAAGCGTAGCGCCAGTGATGAATCCATCATATTCAGATGCTAAAAATAAAACAGCTCGAGCTACATCATCTGAATTACCTGCTCGTTGGATTGGAATTCCAGCTGTTGTTGCAGCAGCAGATTCTTTTGTAGTATGTGTATTATGAAATGAAGTACCAAGAATAAGTCCTGGAGCAACTGCATTTACTCGAGTTCCTTGTGGTCCATATTCAGTAGCGAGTGCTCTTGTAAATGTTAAAATAGCGCCTTTACTTGTTGCGTAAGCAAGTGAACCTGGATGTCCACCTTTACGTCCAGCCAATGATGCTAAATTAATAATACTACTACTTTCATTTTTTGCTAAATAAGGTCCTGCTGCTCTTGTCACAAACATCATAGATGTAAGATTTATATCCATTACTTTGTGCCAAAATGTAGTTTCCATATCACTTAACAAATTACGTGCGACAAGTGAGCCCGCATTATTAATTAGGATATCCAATCCTCCAAATGCTTCGACTGTTTTTTCGACCATTGCATTTGCATCAGCTTCTTTTGTTAAATCACCACTTATTGCAACTGCTTTTTGTCCTTTACTAATTGCATATTCAGTCAATTGATTTGCTCTATCAGCACTGGAAAAATAGTGTATGGCAACATTAGCTCCGTTATCAATAAATTGTCTTGTAATCGCTTCGCCAATTCCTTGAGCACCAGCGGTAATAAGGACGTTTTTCCCAGTTAATTTACTATTAGATACCATGTTATTCTTATATTATATAAAGTTGATAATTGTAGTGAAATTACTACCTATCGTTATAAATGACTTATTTGTGTATTCTACAAATATAATATAATACGTATTCCTTATTAAACAATAATCATTTGAAAATGGATTTTTTACACCTTTTGTTATTTAGTATCATTTTTAAACTAATATCAATTTTACTAAAACTTAGTTTATCTCTGTAGTCAATAAATTACTTTCAATCTTATTTATAATAAGCTATTAAAAGGCTAATAAACGTTCTAATTTTACTTTCAATTCTCGATTCGCTAAAAACTGTTTTTCTAAATCTGCATTGAATGGAATAGGAGTATTTAAACTCGCACAACGCATTACTGGAGCATCTAAATATTCAAATAAATATTCAGAAATATGAGCTGAAATTTCGCCACCAATTCCACCGAACTCTATATCTTCATGTAGAATTAAAACTCGATTTGTTTTTTTTATACTTTCCGAAATAGTTTCATAATCTAATGGTTGTAAAGTTCGTAAATCAATGATTTCAATAGATTCATTCATATCCGCTACAGTTTCTACTGCCCAATGTACACCAACTCCATAAGTAATAATCGTTGCTTTTTCGCCAGTGTTTACAATCGCTGCTTTCCCAATTTCTACTGTGAAATAATCATCAGAAACTTGTGCTGTAATTTTTCTATACAAAGCTTTATGTTCAAAGAAAAGTACTGGATTTGGGTCTTCAAAAGCAGCTAATAGTAACCCTTTTGCATCTTGTGGATTAGATGGAAAAACAACTTTCAGACCTGGTGTATGTGTAAACCAAGCTTCA
>CAZEOC010000368.1:0-4298 GCA_964513525.1 uncultured Saprospiraceae bacterium
CGTAAATTAGCTTCTTTAGGTATTTATCCTGCGGTAGATCCTTTAGATTCTTCTTCACGTATCTTGAATCGTGCAACTTTAGGAGATGCACATTATGATACTGCTCAACGTGTAATGGAAATTTTACAACGTTATAATGAGTTACAAGATATTATTGCAATCTTAGGTATGGAAGAGCTTTCTGACGAGGATAAAATGGCTGTAAACCGTGCAAGACGTGTACAACGTTTCTTGTCTCAACCATTCCACGTAGCAGAGCAATTCACTGGTTTAGAAGGAGTTTTAGTTCCTATCGAAGATACAATTCGTGGTTTCAACATGATCTTAGATGGTGAAGTTGACCAATATCCAGAAGCAGCATTTAACTTGAAAGGTTCAATCGAAGAAGCGATTGCAGCTGGAGAGAAAATGTTAGCAGAGAATGCTTAATATAATTAAGAATTATTAATTAGGAGTTAGAATTTATTCTAATATCCTTAATTATAAAATATATGGTTGGGAATTAGGAAGTTTCCTAATTCCCAATTTTTTTAAATAAGAAAGCTATGAAATTAGTTGTTTTAACACCTGAGAAAGAATACTTTAATGGCGAAGTAAAATCAGTAAAAGTACCAGGAACTTCTGGTGGTTTTGAGATTTTAAAAAATCACGCACCTATTGTTTCTTCTTTAACTGCAGGTCACATAGGTATCACAAATGCTGAAGGTCAAAGTTCTAATTTAATTATTACAGGTGGATTTATTGAAGCTGTTAATAATGAAATTTCTATTTTAGCTTCTGGTGTAGTTACAGAATAGACATTATTCTAAGGATACATTTTCAAAGGAGTAAATTTTACAATTGTAGAATTTACTCCTTTTTATTTTAATTAATAATCAACTCTAAAACAGCTTAATCCTTAAAATAAAAACAACTATTTAATTTTTAATACATGACTTTCTCTTTAGTAAATATTATCTTTGCGTACTTTTTAGATATGGAGAAATTATCATAAATAAATGATAATCAAATTGTTATTAAATTTAGAGACGTATTGGCTAAGTTAAATCTATCTGATACATAATGTATAATAGAAAAATGACTCACAAAGCGGGTTTTGTAAATATAATCGGACGACCAAATGTTGGTAAATCTACCTTAGCGAATGTTTTGGTTGGAGAAAGATTATCTATCATTACGCATAAACCACAAACAACAAGACATAGAATTTTTGGAATTGTCAATGGTGAAGATTATCAAATTGTATTTTCTGATACACCTGGATATGTCAAAGATCCTTCCTATAAAATGCACTTTGCGATGAATTCATTTGTCCAAGAGACTTTTGATGACGCAGATGTGATTATTTTCATGACGGATACACAGGAAAAATTTGATCAAGAAGAAGTGATTTTTGAAAGATTGAAGAATGTAACCGTTCCTAAATTTTTATTGATTAATAAAGTAGATTTAGTAAAACCGATTGATATTCTTCAATTAATACAGAAATGGACGGCTCGATTAGAATTTGATGAAGTCTTTCCGATTTCAGCAATGAATGAACATAATACTCAAGAATTATTAAAATATTTAGTAAAGTATTTGCCTGAATCTCAACCGTATTATCCAAAAGATCAATTAACGGATAGATCAGAAAGATTCTTTGTTTCAGAGATTATTCGAGAAGGAATTTTAAAATTTTATCAACAAGAAATTCCATACCATTGTGAAGTAATTGTAGATAGATTCAAAGAAGATGAAAATAAAGATTTAACGAGAATCTGGGCGACAATTTTTGTTGGACGAGATACACATAAATCAATCTTAGTTGGAAAAGGTGGAAAAGCGATTAAACAATTAGGAATAGAAGCGAGAAGGGGAATTGAGGCTTTTTTAATGACAAATGTTTTCTTAAATTTAAATGTAAAAGTGAGAGATAATTGGCGAGATGATGAAAAAGCATTAAGTCGATTTGGATATTAACGAATCACGAACGGCTTCGCCTTTACGATAGACCGCTTCGCTGACAAATTACGAGATTAAAATAATAAGAGAAAATTGCTGATTAGTGTAAGTTAATAAGCGAGATTAATATAATATAAATTAACAAAAAAGGAATCCTGCAAAGTATCAAGGATAAACAAGGAAAAACCTTGTCCCTTTTACTTTTGCACCTTTAAGACATTAGAAAATGAATAATATAGTAGCAATAGTTGGGCGACCAAACGTAGGGAAATCAACATTTTATAATAGAATGTTGGGAATGAGAGAGGCGATTGTAGATAACGTTAGTGGTGTAACTCGGGATCGTTTATATGGAATGACGGATTGGAATGGAAAGACATTTACGGTGATTGATACTGGTGGATTTGTTTTGAATTCTAATGATGTTTTTGAAGCAGCGATTCGTACGCAAGTTAAAATTGCAATGGAAGAAGCATCTGCAATTGTGTTTGTGGTCGATGTGACAACTGGAATTACAGACTTAGATGAGCAAGTAACAGATATGTTGCGTCGAACTAAAAAACCTGTTTTTTTAGCGGTAAATAAAGTTGATAATCATGCTCGAATGATGGAAGCGAATGAATTCTGGAGTTTAGGTTTTGAGAATACATTTTTCATTTCGGCTATTTCTGGTAGCGGAACTGGAGATATTTTGGATGCTGTAGTTGAAGTGATTGAAGATAAGGAAGAATTACCTGCGGATTTACCAAAGTTTGCCGTAATTGGGCAACCAAATGCTGGAAAATCTTCTTTGATTAATGCTTTGGTTGGGGAAGAAAGAAATATTGTTACGGATGTAGCGGGAACAACTCGAGATTCGATTCACTCAAAGTATGAAAAGTTTGGAAATGAGTTTCTTTTAATTGATACTGCTGGACTTCGTAAAAAGCATAAAGTTGAAGAAAATTTAGAATTTTACAGCGTTATGCGAGCAATTAAGTCGATTGATGAAGCAGATGTTTGTTTCATCGTAATTGACGGTGTTGATGGTTTAGAAACGCAGGATATGAATATTTTTTCTCTTGCTGTTCGCCGAAATAAAGGTATTGTTATCTTGATTAATAAATGGGATTTAGTTGAGAAAGAAACGAATACCGCAAGAGATTACGAAAAAGAAGTTCGGAATAGAATTGCTCCATTTACAGATGTGCCGGTTATCTTTATTTCTGCTTTAGAAAAACAACGTATTTTTAAAGCGGTTGAAGCTGGTATGGAAGTTTATAGAAATAGAACAAAACGTATCACAACTTCTAAATTAAATGATTGGTTGGAAGAAGCAATGCAAATTAAAAATCCTCCAGCTTATCGTGGGAAATTTATTAAGATAAAATACGTTACTCAATTGAAAACGTATTATCCAGCCTTTGCTTTCTTTGCGAATCATCCGAAACATATTCGTCAGGATTATAAGAATTTCTTAGAAAATCAATTACGTAAGTCATTTGATTTCCATGGAGTTCCGATTCGTTTGTATTTTAGACAAAAGTAATTTTTATAGTTAGATTGCTTTCGGCTTTGCCTTATTTTTACATGGTTTGAATGATTTATAATAATCATTAAATAAGTACCTGGACATAATTAAACGGGTATAAATAACGCAGTTGTTTTTTTGCTATACGATTTATAAAAATGTGAGCATAGCCGAGTTATACGAACATTTTTTAAAGAAGTATAGTAAAAAAAGAACAAGTTAGAATACTTGGATAATTGTGTTCAGGTACTTAAACTTGAGTTAAAGCCGATAACAATTTAACAATACAACAATATAATTAGACATGAAATCACTTTATCTTATTTTTTCATTGTTAATAAGCAGTACAATTCTTGCCCAAAATATAAATGTTACACCAGCGAAAGTAAATTTCAATCTTGAACCTGGAGAAAGTTATGAAACAGAATTAGTTATCAGAAATACAGCTTCTAAAAAGCAAACAATTAATATTAGTTTAGGTGATTTTACATTAGATGCTAATGGTCAATCTGCATTTAGTGATGCAAATTCTACCGCTTTTTCTTGTGCAGAATGGTTGACTTTGTCGCCCTCTTTCATTGAGTTGAATCCAAATCAAATCAAAAAAGTAAAAGTAAAATTACAAGTTCCAGAAAATGGGATTACGACTCGTTGGGCAATGATTTTTGTAGAACCTGCTGAAGAACAATTAAGTGTAGAAAAAGCAGATAAAACCTTAAGTTTAGGTGCAGAAGTAACGACAAGAATTGGAATTCCAATTTTTCAGAATCCACGAACTTCTGGTAGTATAAAAGCTGATATTCAAAACTTAAAAGAAATCAAAACCGATTCGACACATTATTTC
>CAZEOC010000369.1:0-4277 GCA_964513525.1 uncultured Saprospiraceae bacterium
GGGAAAAAAAGAAAGACGTAAGATTCGAATGGAAGTTGGAATGCTTTTTCAAGGTTCTGCACTTTTTGATTCTATGACAGTTGAAGAAAATATTCGTTTTCCTTTGGATATGTTCACAAAGATGACAAAAAAGGAAAAAGAAAATAGAGTAAACACCGTTTTGGAACGTGTTGATTTGTCAGGTTCTAACAAAAAATATGCTGGAGAAATTTCTGGTGGAATGCAAAAACGTGTTGGTATTGCTCGAGCTATAGTTCAAAATCCAAAATATTTATTTTGTGATGAACCCAATTCAGGATTAGACCCAAAGACTTCGATGGTAATAGATGAATTGATTAGAAATATTACGGTTGAATATCAAATTACAACGGTTATTAATACTCATGATATGAATTCTGTGATGGAAATTGGGCAAAATATCGCTTTATTACATCAAGGCAATTTGGCTTGGAAAGGCAACCGTAAAGAAGTATTAGATTCTGATAATGAATTATTGGATGCTTTTATTTTTGCTTCCCCTTTCTTACAAAAATTGAGAGATAGAGCTATGAATAATGGTGTAAAAGGAATATTCAAACAAGAAATTTAATACCTTGATTGATTCAAAAATATTAATTTTATTAGTAATACAATTGTCTATTTCAAGTTAAATATTATAAAATAAAACCTTGTTGCAATCTAATTTGCAACAAGGTTTTTATTTTTACAGAAATCATAAAAATAAATACCTGATGCAAAAGTTATTTTACGTTTTAATTGCAATAATGAGTTTACAAAGTTGTTCTCTTTTTCAACCCGCAGATTTGCGAGGTCGGCAAGGAAAGGTGATTCAAGAAGGATTCATTGATTGTTTTCCAGTAGGTACTAAATATAAAAAAGGTAAAACATTAAATTGTGAGACTTCTGCTGTTGTTTATTATAATAACCAAATCATAGCCGCAAATGATAAACCAACACCTGGTTCTTCTGTTTTTTCTATGCCTTATTCAGAAGAAGAAGGATTTTTACCATTACCAACTTCATTAGAAAATAATGTATTCAATGTTGCTAAAAAGATTGAAGATTTTACGATTTCACCTGATGGTCAATTAATAGTTGGAACAACAGCTTTTAATGAATTCAATGCAGAGAAACCTAAAAAAGACGCTCACAATACGGTCTTTTATTGGCAGCCTAAAAAAGAAATGAAAGCGCAAATCGCTCATTTGTCTCAATCTAAAACGAAAAAAGGAATTTATAAAAGTTCTAAAAAAGTTAGACAAATGATTGCTGCAGCTTTTGAAGCTGATAATTTGGAAGTTCCTAATTATTATAAAATAGAAGGATTAGCGATTATTCCAGGAAATAAAATTCTTTTTGGAATTAGAGAAATGGGAAGTTCTTATAAAAAAGGAAAATTCACTTATCAAATAAAAATTATTCAAGCTGACTATATTTTTGCTAAAAGTAGATTTGAAATGAATAATTTTAGAATTGCTTATGATTTTGACGCTTCTAAGACTGAGTTTGTAAATCATGATATCGGCTTATCGAGTATAGAATATGATAAATATAATGATAGACTTTATATTCTAACAAGTCATGAAGATGGAGAAACTGATGAAGAATTAGGTGCTTATCTTTGGGTTTTACCAATGGTTGACTATAAGGCTAAAAATGCGCCAAAGTTGGTGATGAAATCTAAGAAAAAACCACTTTATTTTGCTCACAAAAGTGAGGCAATCACCGTTATTGATAAAAATACTGTTTTTATAATAAATGATGATGATAGAGTAACTGGCAGAGAAAAAGTAAAAGATAAAACAACTCAGTTTTCAAGACAACCAAACCAATCGACTTATTATTTCGTAAAAATGAAATAATGCATTTTGGTTTCAAAATATGGATTTCTTTTTTAGTGTCTGATACTTAAAACTTGAATAAAATGATTGTAAAATTAACGGAAGGAGATTTACGAACAAAGTTTGGAACTTTCAAAGAAGTGCTGTATTACGATGGACAAAAAGAATCAATTGCCTTAACTTTAGGAGATTTAGTTGGAGCAGAAAATATACTTTGTAGAGTACATTCTTCTTGTATTTTTGGTCATTATTTCAATAGCATTGAATGTGATTGTCAAGAACAAATGGATATTTCTCAACAATTAATTGCGGAAGCAGGGCAAGGAATTATCATTTTATTAGACCAAGAAGGTAAAGGAAATGGACATTTTGCTTTGTTGAATAGTGTGCAATTTAAACGTCAAGGAATTAAACAAGCCGAAGCTTATGAAGCTGCTGGTTTTTCAAAGGATAATAGAGATTTTCGAAGTGCAGCTAAAATATTAAAAGATTTACAAATAAATTCCGTTATAATGCTGACAAACAACGCTAAAAAAATTACTACTTTGGAACAACAAGGCATTGTGGTAAATGGAATAAAAGAAGTTGTACTTGGTAACGATTAATTTATTTTTTTGTCGTTACTTTTTAATAACATGTATCAAGTAAAAAACATGAAAAATCTATTATTAGTAATTGGTTTATTTTTTTGTATTAATACACAAGCAAGAGAAATCATCATTTCTGCAAAAGTTGCCAATCCAACTACAAAGGAGTTTGCATTTTCCTATGTTGTAGATGATTTATTGGAAGAAAATAAATTGACGATTGCCAACTTAAATGATAATAATGAAATCTATTTCATTTTAGATTTTAAATCGCCTACTAATATTGTTTCTGTAGAATATGGAAATAAATCTTTTGATATTTTCATAGAAAAAGAATCGAAAATTGAATTCCAATTTGATGCTAATAATCTAACAAATACATTAAAATTTACTGGAGAAAATGCTGCGAATAATAATGTCTTAGCCAATTTCAGAAAACAATTTGAAATATCTGGTTCAGAATCTAAATTTTCGAAAGGCTATTTAACAACATATATTCCAGATGAATTTACTGCTTTAGCTAAAGGTGGTAATCTAAGTAGTTATGAACAAAAAGTAAGTAAAACTTTCGAACAAAGAATGTTATTTGCTCAAAAGTTAAGTGGAGTTTCTTCAGCTTTTAAAACTTATTTAAATCAAAAAATAAGTTACGGAATAGGAACTTTAAGAATGGCTTATTTTATTATTAATGAAAAAGAAACTTCAATTTTAGATATTGAAAAAGCAGAAATAAAATACGAGTTTCGTAGTAAGAACCAACAAAGTAATCGTTCTATTAATCAAAGAGAATATACTAACTTTTGGATTACTTATGTTTATTTTTCTTACTTAAGAAAAGCTCGAAAAGACCCAAATCCAGCTTTTGGATTTTATACAATCGCTGAAAAAGAATTAAATGGAGAAACAAGAGATTGGGTTTTATCAAAATTATTCATCAATGCAAAAAAGGAAAATTACTATGCTATTGGTGATAGAAAATTTGATTCTTTCAAAGAGATAGCAAGTGATAGAAAATATATTGATAAAATTGCCAAATTCTACGATGGCATTTTGGAAGTAAGTGACGAAGGTGCTGCACCTGATTTTATATTTACAGATGAAAATGGTAAAATGAGGTCTTTGAGTGAATTTAAAGGTCAAGTCGTTTATATCAGCTATTGGGCAACTTGGTGTAAACCCTGTTTAATGGGTTTCAAAAAAACCGTTGCAGTTAGAAATCAAATGAAAGATTTAGGAGTAGTTTTATTAAATATTTCATTAGATGAAAACGAATCTACTTGGAGAGGAACAATGATGCGTGTTCCGATGCCTGGTGTTAATTTAATGGCTGGAAATGATGAGACATTAAAATTGAACTATGACTTAAGTAAATTACCTGCTTATTATATTATTGATAAACAAGGGAATTTCGCTTATTTGCCAGAAGGTTCAAGAGATGTTTTGGGAGAATTCAGAAAGTTGGTAAATGAATAAAAATTTCAATTAGTTTACCAATCCTTGCTGATTTAGAAGAGTTAATAGTTTTTGAAATGGGAAAAAAAGAAAGAACAAGAAAGTATATAATTGAACAAGCTGCTCCTTTGTTTAATCAAAAAGGATTTGCTGGAACTTCGTTGCATGACATTATGGAAACAACGGGTTTGAAAAAAGGTGGCATTTATGGCAATTTTCAGAGTAAAGAAGAAATAGCTGTGGCTTCATTTGAATATTCTGTTGAATTGGTAACAGAAAAAGTAAAAATGAGAGCCGACCAAAAATTAACTTCTTATGAAAAAATCAATGTTGTAATTGACTTTTATCGTAATTATTTAACGAATCCTCCAATTGATGGCGGTTGTCCAATTTTAAA
>CAZEOC010000370.1:0-4269 GCA_964513525.1 uncultured Saprospiraceae bacterium
TAATAATTTTTAATAGTTATACTATCATAACTAAAAGTTGAACAATAGGTTCTGAAAATAATTACTTTTTTTAAAATTAATTTTTGACTTAAGCGTAGTTGTCTGATAGTGAATTGATTATGGTTGTTGATTGAGGCGAAATTTGTGCAGCTATAAATGAATTGTTACGATTCTACATTAGAAAGAAACAAAAAAAGGTCGAGATGAATTAACATCTCGACCTTCTTAAATATATTGAAACTATAAATACCGAATTAGTCGGTTAATAGTTAATCGTTCATAATTTATCAATTATGCATTTTCAATTACACTTTTCATCCATTCAGCAGTAACTGACTTCGGACGTTCTAAAGGTAAACCGAATGCTCTTGACCAACACCCTGCTGCTAAAACACCCATTGCTCTTGAAACACCGAATAATACAGTGTAGAATGGGAACTGATCCATTCCATAGTGTACTAATAATGCACCTGAGTGTGCATCAACATTAGGCCAAGGGTTTTTCACTTTTCCTAATCCCATTAAAATTTCTGGTACTACATCAAAACATTTCCAAACTACATCAACGATGTCTGAACCTTGAATATATTCTTCTGCAAATTTACGTTGAGCTGTAAAACGTGGATCTGGTTCTCTCAATACAGCGTGACCGTATCCAGGAATTACTTTTCCTTCGTCTAAAGTTTTCTGAACGTATTCTGCGATTTGTTCTTTTGTTGGTTTTGTTGTTCCCAACTCATCAATCATTTTGAAAACCCACTTGATTACTTCTTGATTTGCTAAACCATGTAAAGGACCAGCTAAAGAACACATTCCACCTGCTAATGATAAATAAGCATCACTCAAAGTAGAGCCAACTAAGTGTGTCGTGTGAGCAGAAGCATTTCCACCTTCATGATCGGCATGAACTGTAAGATATAAACGCATCAAACTCTTGAAGTCTTCATCTTTGATTCCTAACATATGAGCGAAGTTTCCACTCCAATCCAACGTTTCGTCTGCTTCAATATGGTCACCATCAAAATAAGTACGACGGTAAATATATGCTGCAACTCTTGGTAATTTAGCAATCAAGTTCATTGTATCTTCATAAGTAGCATCCCAATATTGCGACTTATGCATACCTTCTGCATAGCGTTTTGCAAATACACTTTCAGATTGTAATGAAGAAATACCAATGATAAATTGAGTCATCGGATGCGTATCTTTTGATAAAGCATCTAATGCTGCAAAAGTATGTGCTGGAATAGACGCACGTTTTTGCCATTCTTCAGAAATTGCTTTCACTTGCTCTTCTGTTGGAATTTCTCCAACTAACATTAAGTAAAATAAACCTTCTGGTAAAGGTTCTTTTCCACCTGGTACTTTAGGTAATAATTCTCTTAATTCTGGAATTGAATAACCTCTAAAACGAATACCAACTGTTGCGTCTAAAGATGAAGGCTCCCAAGGCATAGATTTTAAACCTCTCATTCCTCCATAAATTTGCTTTAAAGTAACTTCGCCAACTACCTTATTACCATGTTCCTTTAATAACGCTTTTACCTCTTTTGCTAATTCAGAAGATTTTTCGTGAAATTTCTGTTTTAATGCGTCCATTTTATTTATTATTCTTTTTGATGTTGATGTAATCTGATATCTAAAAATAGATATATTCAATAGGTGATTGCCAATTTTCGCACAAAATTAGCAAATTTTTGCTAAAGTTTTGAATAAATAAGAATTTCATTATAAAATTTGGTACGACTTACTATTTATTCCCTCTAACAAACTATGATTCTAAAATTTATATTTCTCAATAAATTCTAATATAAACTATTAACGTTATAACAATCTAAAGGTTTGATAAAAAAATATCTATTTGAATTTTTCTGAAACTATTTATTCGTAAAGGATTGAATCCAATTGATTGGTTATTTTTCAACCATTTTTAAGAATTAGAATTGATTTTAGTTTTTCTTAGTAATTTTAGCATTAGAAAGAGGATAAACCATTATAATAATAAATCGTTATAGTTGGATTGGTAGTAGTTTTTTATAGCGAATACCTTCAATTATTAGAAAAAAGAAAAATGAGTAATACAACAAAAAAGCCGAATAATAAATTGGATTGGACTTTACTAATTCGAGTATTATCGAAAGCTTTACCTTATAAATCAACCTTTATCTTAGCAACGATTTTAGCGATTGTCTTAGCGCCTTTAGCGATTCTAAGTCCTTATCTAATACAACAAACTGTTGATAATTATATCTTGGTATTCGATCCAGAAGGCTTGAATAGAATGATTTTATTATTAATTGGGGTTTTATTAGTAAATGGAATTTTGAGATATGTATTTATATATAGCACCAATCTTTTAGGTCAATCTGTTATTCGAGATTTGCGAGTAAGTGTATTTAAACATATTACAAGTTTACGATTGAAATATTTTGATAAAACAGCAATCGGAACGTCAACAACTCGAACAATCAATGATATTGAAACTATCAATACGGTTTTCTCTCAAGGTGTGATTACGATAATTGCAGATATTTTATCTTTAGTTGCCGTTTTAGGAATAATGTTTTACACGAGTTGGCAATTGACTTTGATTTGTTTAACTACTTTTCCGTTTTTAATAATCGCAACTTATGTGTTTAAAGAAAAAGTAAAAGCTGCATATCAAGTCGTTCGGACACAAATTTCTAAAATGAATGCTTTTCTGCAAGAACGAATTACAGGAATGAGAATCGTTCAAATTTTTAATGCAGAAGAAAAAGAATTAAAAACTTTTGATGCAATTAATAATGAATACAAAAAAGCCAATTTAAACTCAATTCTATACTATGCGATTTTCTTTCCAGTAATTGAGATTTTATCTGCGATTTCATTGGGTTTATTAGTTTGGTGGGGTGCAAGAGGCGTGATTTCTGGGAATGTCACTTTAGGTGCATTGATTGCCTTCCCGATTTATTTGAATATGTTATTTCGTCCGATGCGAATGTTAGCAGATAAATTCAATACGTTACAAATGGGATTGGTTGCTTCTGAACGAGTTTTTAATGTATTGGACAATACGGAACATATCGAAAATCAGGGCGACATTAAACCAGAAAAATTAGAAGGGTCGATTGAGTTCAAAAATGTACATTTTGAATATAATGAAGATGAACCGATTTTGAAAGATTTGAGCTTCAAAGTGAAACCAGGCGAAACTTTGGCAATTGTAGGAAGTACAGGTTCTGGAAAATCTACGATTATTAATATTTTGAATCGTTTTTATGAATTGAAATCTGGTGATATTTTAGTGGATAATGAAAATATTAAAAACTATGAATTGACGGCTTTCCGAGAAAGGATTGCGATGGTTTTGCAAGATGTATTTTTATTCTCTGGGTCGGTACATGATAATATTACGCTTCGAGATGAAAGTATTTCGAGAGCACAAGTTATAGAAGCAGCAAAACTAATTGGAGCAGATGAGTTTATTCAAAAACTGCCAAATGCTTATGATTATAAAGTGATGGAACGTGGAGCAACACTTTCGATGGGACAACGACAATTGATTTCCTTCGTTCGTGCTTTAGTTTTTAATCCTGATATTTTGATTTTGGATGAAGCGACTTCTTCAATTGACCCAGAATCAGAAGCAGTAATTCAATATGCAATTGAGAAATTAATTTCAAAAAGAACGTCTATTATTATCGCTCACAGACTTTCTACGATTCGTCATGCAAATCAAATCATGGTTTTGGATAAAGGCGAAATTATGGAAATCGGTTCGCATGAAGAATTATTACAAAACGAAGGTGGACATTATAAAGAATTGTACGAAATGCAATTTGTAGCAAAAGCAGTTTAGATTGAATGATGATTCTTGAAAAAGTTCGTTATTCTGAAAAAAATATTGATGAAATTGTCAATTTATTTTTTTCAGAATAACGATTTTTTTTTGAGATTGAGAAATTCTATGATTAATTTTATTATTAACAATTTACCATTTATTTAAACTTTCCTTTATACATTTTTTCTTATTAATACGTTTATAATCTTGAAAATCAAACCAAAATTTATGCGACGAAAATCTACTTTCAAAGAAATTAGTATTGACAAACCTTGTTCTGAAAATTGGGACAAAATGCAAACTCAAGGAGCGAATAAGTTTTGTCAACGATGTAGTGAAACAATCATTGATTTTAGTAAAATGTCAGATGAGGAAGTTTTAGATTTTTTAGAAAAAAGTAAATATCAACGAACTTGTGGAAAATTTGAAGCAAAGAGATTGGATAA
>CAZEOC010000371.1:0-4228 GCA_964513525.1 uncultured Saprospiraceae bacterium
AGAAGTTGGACAAGCTCAAGAAGTGGCACAAGCAGAAGGCGGAACAAGTTATGCAGTATCTGATGCCAGTTCAATTGTATGGAAAGGTGAAAAATTTTCAGGTGATGCACACAACGGAACAATTAAAGTTTCAGAAGGAGAATTAACATTAGAAGAAGGAAACATTACAGCAGGAAACTTTACAATTGATATGACTTCAATTGCGGTAACTGATGATATGCCAGAAGATAAGAAAGGATATTTAATCGGTCACTTAGCTGGAACAACGGGTTCTGATAAAGATGCTGACTTCTTTCAAGTTACAAAATATCCAACTGCAAAATTTGAGATTACTGAAGTAACGCCAGATACAACTGGAGGTGCGACACACTCGATTTCAGGTAATTTAACAATGTTAGAAGCTACAAATAATATCACTTTCGCTGCTACTGTAGCGGTAGATGGCGAAACTTTAACTGCAACAACTGCACCTTTTGCTTTTGATAGAACTAAATGGGGAATTACATTTATGTCAACATTAGCAGGAATGGCTAAAGAAGCTGCATTGAATGATGAAATTATCATTTCAATCAACTTAACTGCAAATGCTGCTGAATAATATACCGTTTATATTACTTTTTAAATTATTATTCAAAAGCCATTTCTACATTTAGTAGAAATGGCTTTTTTGTTTATCTTTATGTTACATTAGAATCATAATTTGAATATATTCAAATTATTAGTAATAAATAACTATTTTTGGTCTGTATTTTGAACTCAAGTAACTGCCTTATATTTCTCAAAAAAGTATATATTATAAACAAATAACAACATAGGATTTAGATTACTCCCTAATGAAATTATTTAAAAATTATTTATTCATAATTTTTACTTTTTTATCTTTTTGTATTTCTGCACAAAGTATTGACAGCTTAAAAAATGAGCTGAATGGAATCTCTATGGATACAAGTAAGGCAAAATTATATAATCAGATAGCTCAATTATATACTCGTTCCAATCTTGACTCTGCTGAGTTTTATGTAAGAGAAGCATTCGCAATAGAAGAAAAATTAAACTATAGACAAGGGTTGCAGCATAGTTGGTATGTATCAGCTATTATTGAGACGCTTAGAAATGACCCTGAAGCTGCTATCAAAAAATATAAATTAGGTTTAAAAATTGCGGAGCAATTAAATGATGAATCATGGATTAATGCCATAGCAAATGATTTAGGAGCTACTTTCGGACAACAAGGACGGTTAATAGAAGCTATTGAACAATTTCAAAAAGTATTAACGCTTTCTCAAGGAATTAAAGATACTATTGGTATTAGTTATGCACTTACAAATATTGGTTTAGTTCACTCAGAATTAGGCAATAAAAATAAGGCAAATGAATATTTGAAATTATCAGGGTTAATGGGAATTAAATCCAAGAACTCTTATGTTCGAGCTTTAAGTTATTCTAATTTAGGAGCAGTTCATGCTTATCAAAAAGATACTGCAAAAGCACTTCAATATGAAGAAAAAGCATTAGAAGTTGCTTCAAAAAATGAGGATACATATAGTCTATACACTTCTTATACAAATATTGGTTTCTACTCATTAGCTTTAAACGACCCTGAAAGAGCTAAAGAAAGTTTTGATGAATGTTTTAAAGTATCTCAAAGTATTGGTGATAGTAGCTTTATAGCGAATGCTTATTTAAATTATACGGAATTATACTTAGAGCAAAAAGCATATAGAAAGGCAATTAAAAATGCTAAGAATGCTTTACAAATATCTCAAAAAATCAATGGTCAAGGTAGTTATATAGCTAATATTCGAGAAAAATTAGCTTTAGCTTATGCAGGAATTGGCGATTATAAAAATGCTTATAAATATCTTGATGAACATAAAATTTTAAATGATAGCTTAGTTTCTAAAGATAATAGACGTCAGATTGCTAATATGGAAACCGTTTATAAAACGAAAGCCAAAGTAGAAGAAAACAAAATACTGAAAATGCAAAATGATAAAATTTTAAAGCAGCAAAATATCATTAATGCAATTTCTATTTTTCTATTCTTAGCTATAGTTAGTTTGTTTGTCATTGGCTATAAAATGTATAACACTCGCCGAAAAAACATCAAATCGTTAGAAGAAAAAGTGGAACAAAGAACCACATCGCTCAAAACTGCCAATGCATCTTTAGAACGGTTCAACTATGTCGCTTCTCATGATTTAAAAGAACCACTTAGAAGTATTGTTAGTTCTACGCAGCTTTTGGAAAGAAACCTCAAGGTCGATGCTAAGAATCTACAATTTATGACTTTTATTAAGCGAGATACTAAACGTTTATATGAGTTGGTTAATGCTATGATTTTAGTTGCCAAATATAAGCAGATAGAATTGAAGCCTGAAGAAGTTGATTTGAACGAAAGTGTCTATAATACGGTAAAAGGATTACAGGAAATATTAGAAGATAAAAATGGAACAGTTGAATTCGACCATTTACCTACTATTAAAACAGATGCGGCAGCAATTGAATTAATCTTGCGTCAATTGATACAAAATGGAATTACATTTAATGATAATGAAGCTCCATTAATACAAATAAAAGTATTCGAGAAAAGTGAATCTTGGCAAATACATTTTATTGATAATGGAATCGGAATAGATGAACAGTTTCATGATAAGGTATTTGAAGCCTTCAAAAGACTTCATCATTATGACAAATATAGTGGAACAGGAATTGGTTTATTCTTAGCTAAAGATTTGATTGAAATGCAAAAAGGTACTATCGAACTTAGTAAAAATACTAAAGAAGGAAGTACATTCATCGTTACTTTAGTGAAAAGTAAATAGCATAAAAAAGTCCTCAACTCAATTATAAAGAGTTGAGGACTTTTTTATCAGAAATACTCTATCTAAACCTTCACACTTTGCTCATGTCGAATTAGATTTTCTCCATCATACTTTCTTTTAACATCTTGTAATCGAGAATAATTTTCACCATAATAAGCTTCTTCCCAATTCTCAAAATTAATATCTGGATAATTTCTATAATGTCTATCTATTCCATTATTTGTAAAGGTTTGCTGAATTTCTTCAAATGCATTTACTAAGCGACTTTCTTGAGTTTTCTTATCATAATACGCTTGTAATTCGCCTAAATATGGATATGCACGATGTGGATAAGAAGATTTTGCTTCAAATTCTGAATTATTAATTTGTCCTCCAAGTGTATTTACTTGTAAAATCAACCCTGGATTTTCATGTACTTTATTAATAACCGTTTCGATACAATCACTAATCGAACTATAATCTTTATACAAACCTGCACAAGCATTTTTGAAGAAAATTGGAGTTTGAATTCCATAATATCTTCTCAAAGCTTTCGCTAAATCATTTGTTGGTGCTCCAATTGTCGTTTTATCCATTACACTTGATAAACCATCTAAAACAGGTTGAATTTCTGCACGACGATTATCTGCATCTGTAATTAAAACAGTCAGTGTTTTACCATTCAAAACAAAAGCTCCAAAACAAGAATCTGGTAAAAGTGCCGTCAATTCAAACCACTTTTCTAATAAAGATTTTGCTCTACTCACATCAAGTTTATATGCTTTAAACAAATGTCTTGTGAAAGCTTTTGGCGTTTCGTGCACCTTGAAGGTTAAATGAGAAACGATGCCAAAATTTCCATTATTTCCACCTCGACAAGCCCAAAGTAATTCAGGATTATCTTTTCCTTGATGAATATTTCCTTCTCCATCAATCATCGTTAAATCAACCAAACTATCACAAGTCAATCCATATTTTCGAGCGAATAAACCATAACCGCCACCGAGTGTCAATCCGCCAATACCAACCGTTGCACATGAACCAGCAGGAAGTATTTTTCCTTTTGGTAATAATTCATCATAGATTTCAAACAATTTCACGCCGCTGCCCATTCTGACCGTTTCTTCGTCTAACCATTCGAACTGATTCATCAAAGAAAGATTAATCGACATTCCACCATTGTTAGAAGAAAAACCTTCAAAACTATGTCCGCCACTTTTGACACATACTTGCAATTCAAATTGTTTGGCGTATTTAATCGCTTCCGCAATTCCAGTTTCATTTTTGCATAAAGCAATAATTTTTGGTTGCTTCGGCACTCGCTTATTAAACCCAATATTTAACTTTTCATATTCTTCCTCCCCTACTCTAAGCAAAACTAAATTTTTACTTTCAAATTGCTCTTCTATCAATTGAACAACTTC
>CAZEOC010000372.1:0-2502 GCA_964513525.1 uncultured Saprospiraceae bacterium
ATACTCCCGAAACGGAAGAATATGGTATTTCTTCTTTTGTTTTCAGAAATCAAAAACCTTTTCATCCAAAACGATTTTGGAATTATCTCAATAATGATTATCCAAGTACAATAATTAGAGCGAAAGGCTTATTCTGGTTAGCTTCAAGACCTGCTGATGCAATTAATTTTAGTCAAGCTGGCGGTTCCTCTCGACTGGAAAGAGCAGGTGTTTGGTGGGCAAGTATGACTTTTGATGAAAGAATACGATATCAATCATTTATAGATAATATGGCATATATTGAAAGTAAATGGAGCAAACAATGGGGCGATAGAATGAATGAATTGGTATTTATCGGACAAGATGTTGAAAAAGAAAAAATGATAGCTGACCTCGAAAAATGTTTATTACAAGATGATGAGCAATATTTATTTGATAAACAAATCACTTTTTCAGACCCTTTTCCGAAGAATATATAAAGTGAATTATAAATTGCTTTACTTCAAAGGTTAAGCTTGTTTATAAGATAGTAAATTTATAAGTTTTGATTTTTAAGCCGTGTCAGTTACTGAAACTGATACGGCTTATTTTATTGATAAGATGGATTTAAAGGTGAATGAACATTTGTATTACGTGATTGTGTATATTTGTTGGGTTTTGTGTTAAGAAACTATCCAGCAATAAAAAAAAGAAAAATTTTATACGTTTAGACTCACCCCAACCCCTCTTTTTTAAGAGAGGGCTTTGGGGTGAGTTTCATGATACTGAATAGTTGTAACCTAAGTTAAAAATCAAAAATGAACATTAAATATCTACAATATTTCAAAAAAGCATTATTTGAATGGGATAAATTATATGCATATGAACCTTTGCGGAGTGAACCTTTGAATATTTCTCAAATTGAGGTAATCGAAAAGACTATTTACAATACAGAATCTGATAAATTGCCAACTATACTAAGAGAACTTATTTTTCTTTCAGGTGGATTTTGTCCTTTTTTTTCGACTGGAATACAACCGTCTAAAAAAGATACTTTAGATATTGAGGACTTATTTGAAGACCAAAATAGAAATCCATTTTTTGAGTTCTTAGAAGATTATGACGATGTTTTAAACTGTTTTGAAAATAGAATTATATGGAGTTTCAATACAGTCTATGAATCATCTGAAAAATTCTTTTTCGTTTATGTAGATGAAGACAAAAATAATCCAATTGTTTACTCATTTGATGGAGATAAATTGTATGATTTATATAAAAAAGGTACAACTGATTTCAATGCTCTTATTAAGTCAACTAAAGAATCTTTAAGTGATTTTATATATCAGCTGTATGTGTGTCATATGGAAACTTTTGATAGAAATAGACCTATTTACGATGAGTCTATATTTTCTACTTATTTACCTCCAAATACAAAAAAAAATAAATCTAAAAATCGTAAAAAATTTTATGACTTTATTGCTAATCGAAATTTGTCAGGAGTTAATTATTTTATTGAACAAGGAATTGATGTAACAGCAAATAACAATCAAGCAATTTTAAATGCCGCTGCTGCAGCTGACCTCAAAGGAATTGATTTATTAATAAAACATGGAGCAAATATCTATGCTCAAAATGAAAAAACCTTACTTGTTGCGGCAAAAGCAGAAGCACCAATCTTTCTTAGAGATTTAGTTACTAAATATGAGTTTTCTCAAATAAGTAAAAATAAGGCTTTTGTAATAGTTTGCTCAACAGGTATTTGGTCTTCTACTCACTACTTGATTAGAGTTGGAGCAGAAACCAATGCTTTTAATTCATTGGGCTTACAAATAGCATTACGTAATCATCATTTTTATTTAGCAGTCGAACTTGCCAACGACCTTGGAGCGAATAAACATGTGAATTTTGGCTTTCTATTATTATACAAAGGAATAATAGAAGGTCGAGTAAATTATGAACACCAAAAAAAGAGGTTGTTTAATGGTATATTTTTGACGCAGTCCAAAGAAAGTATAATAAATAAACATTATGATGATTTAAGAAAATTCTATGGGAATGAATCTGTTGTTTTAAGCAAATTTCCCTCAAAAATCGATATTGAATTAGATAAGATAACAATGTACGAATAAATTATAGTCGTCTATTTGGAGAAGATTATTTCTTTCTTTTTCCCTTAATTGATAAATGAAAAGTCAATAATATTAAAACATATCTCTTATTTAGTTAGGCTGTTTTTATACTAATCGTTTAAACCTTTTATAACGGTACTTAAAACCATATATTTGCGGTAAATGAAAATCATTAACTAAATGACATTAATAAATAGAATTGAGCTTTTAGTAGCTTTGGGAGAGTATTTAAAATCAGATAATGAAGCGTTAAACGCAGTCATTACACAAGCATATATTGAGAATCGTTGGTTTACAGTTGCCAATTCTAAAAAAGCGATTTTAAATATTGCGAATGAGTTTTTGGAAAAAGCGAATTTCATCTCCAGAAACGATTTTCTTTAAATCTACTTCACGAACAGTAGTGGTGTTTTTT
>CAZEOC010000372.1:2512-4221 GCA_964513525.1 uncultured Saprospiraceae bacterium
GGGCGAAAGCTTATGAAATAGAAACGACTGAACCGAAAACGATTGGAATTGTAATGGCAGGAAATATTCCTTTGGTTGGTTTCCATGATTTCCTATCTGTTTTTCTTGCAGGACACAAGGCTTTGATTAAATTATCTGATAAGGATAAAGCTTTGCTAGTACACATTTTTGAATTTTTAATGAAAGAAGACGAAACTTTCAAAAATTATATTCAAATCACGCATAGATTGACTGATTTTGATGGTGTAATTGCAACAGGTTCTAATAATACTGCTCGATATTTTGAAGCTTATTTTGGAAAATATCCAAACATCATTCGTAGAAATAGAACCTCAATTGCTGTACTTTCTGGAAAGGAAACTACGGAAGAATTGATACAATTAGGAATAGATGTTTTTGAATATTTTGGTTTAGGTTGTCGAAATGTATCTAAATTATATGTTCCAAAAGGCTACGATTTTAAAAACTTGATGGAAGCTTTTCATAACTATAAGGATATCGTTTTGCATAATAAATATAAGAATAACTATGATTATGCTTTTACCCTTTTAACGATGAATAAAGTGCCAACGATTTTTGGAACTTGCCTTTTATTAACAGAAAATAAAGGATTACAAGGTAGAATTTCGCAAATGTTCTATGAGTTTTATGATGATGAATCGACTTTAAAAGCAGATTTATTAGACCAAAAAGAAAATATTCAGTGTGTTGTTTCTAATTCAAATATTGAAGGATTACCGAATGTGAATTTCGGTGAAACACAACAACCTTCTTTATATGATTATGCTGATGGAGTAGATACAATGGCTTTTTTAACGAATATTGATGCAGAGTAAAATTCAGTATCATTAAACTCACCTCAACCGCTCTGAAAAGATGGGGAAAGACTTCAACTTAGTGTAAGTTGCGAAGCCGAGTATTGTTCCTCTCTCTTTTGAGGTGAGTTTAAACCTATAAGATTTTCCTTTTTATATTGCTTAATTCATTTACAAAATAAAAGTCAACACAAGATTAATCGGAATATTTATATCTAAACCATTTGTCTTATTTCCGCTTGTTTGATTCGTAGGCAATACAGCGGCAATATTCGAATCTAAGACTTCATAAGTAGTTGTATTCGTATCTGAATATTGATAGAATTCAGCATTCAAACTGGTTTGTAAACCAATTCTTTCATTAAATCTAAATCTAATACCAACTAAAGGAGAAATACCTGAACGGGTTTGATTATCAACACTTTTTCTGATATAGTTATTGTTGGTAGAAGTATAAGTACTATTTGTTTTCCCGAGTTCTTGAAAGAAATCAATGCCATAATAAGCTTCCCAGCGTCCTTTAATCGGTTGGATTTTATCAATTCCAATTCGGTATCTAAGAGCGGTTCCGCCAATATCAAAATTGATTGTATCAAGTGTTCTTTCACCATTATTGAAATATCCACCGACGCCTAATCTAAGATTTACTTTATCTTTATACATCAGTCGATAGGACAAAGTATAACTTTCCGTTACATTCTGTGTTACGGGAAAAAAAGAATTATTACTAAACAAAAACTGTCGCATTAAATCCGTCATATCAAGACCAACTTCGTGCTTGAAAGTTTGAGTTTTTTCAACTTCTTGTGCCTTAATTGTACTAAGACCAATGAATAAGCATAAACAAATTGTAAATAAATTTTTCATATTTTTTTAATTGATTGATTGATGGTT
>CAZEOC010000373.1:0-4220 GCA_964513525.1 uncultured Saprospiraceae bacterium
CTGTGAGATATACATTGGAAGACAAAACAGAAGAGGTGAAGAGGTAGACCCTAATGTTTTAAGTCGATTAATGGTAGCTGATAATGCTTTAAACACTTTCTTAGGTTTATCTTAAGCATTGAAATAATAATTTTTAGAAAAAGCGATTTCCAAGCAATTGGAAATCGCTTTTTTTGTTTCTGAAACTCCTTGAAAAATTGTTTCTTTGGAAAAAAGAAATCAAATTATGGTACACGGAACACACAATGCTTTACCTGATGAAAGAAATGAAAATATTTTAATCTACATCAATGGTGAATTTCATAAACGTAAGGAAGCTAAAATTTCTGTTTTTGATAGCGGTTACTTAGTTGGAGACGGAATCTGGGAAGCGATGCGCTTACACGATGGCGTTTTAGTTTTTTTAGATTTGCATTTAGAACGACTTTGGACAGCAGCGGCTACTGTCGGTATGAAACTTGACTTCACCAAAGAAGAATTTATAGCAGAAATATGGAAAACATTAAACATTAATCATATGAATGATGGTGTTCATGTTCGTTGTATGCTAACCCGAGGCATCAAAAAAACACCATCTCAAGACCCTCGTTTAACTATTTCAGGACCAAATTTAGTCATTATTGCAGAGCATAAAGCGGCAAGTAAAACTTCTCAAGAAAAAGGAATCACACTTTTTACAAGTACAATTCGTAGAGGTTCGCCCGACTATCTCGACCCGAGATTAAATTGTCATAGTAAATTACATGAAGTGATGGCATTAGTTCAAGCAATTGAAGCTGGAGCAGATGAAGCTTTAATGTTAGATATTCATGGTTTTGTTTCAACTTGTAATGCGACTAATTTTTTCATGGTTAAAAATGGAGAAGTTTGGACATCGACAGGTCAATATTGTATGAATGGAATTACTCGACACAATATCATTCGAGTTTGTAGAGAAAATGGCATTCCATGTTATGAAAAGAATTTTTCATTGTTTGATGTTTATGGTGCTGATGAAGCATTTGTAACGGGAACTTTTGGTGGTGTAACGCCTGTAACAAAAATAGACGGCAGAACTATCGGAAAAGGAGAATTTGGTACAATGAGTCGAAGATTAAGCAATTTATATCATGAACTAATTATTAGCGAAACCAAGTAATTAGAAAATATTTTGACTTTGACTTTCAGAATATTTTACTACTTCCCTATTAGAAAAATATTTATTTGACAATCGAAGATAAGCTGACACCTGAATCACAAAAAACTATGAAACGAATTAATCTCTGGGCAGGTCCAAGAAATATTTCAACGGCGACAATGTATGCTTTTGCACAAAGAATGGACACAACCGTTTTTGATGAGCCTTTATATGCACATTATTTATCTAATTCTCGAGCATTTGAATATCATCCTGGAGCAGATGAAGTTTTGGCAACACAGGAAAATGATGGACAAAAAGTAATAGAAATGATGCTTGGAGAACATAAAACTTCAATAGTATTTTTCAAACAAATGGCACATCATTTAATGGAATTAGACTGGTCTTTTTTATCGGAATTTGAAAACATAATTTTGACTCGTAATCCAGTTGAAATGTTGCCTTCTTATAATGAACAGATTGAAATGCCTACTTTATACGATGTTGGTTATGAATCTCAAATTGCAATTTTAGATTATTTAGAAAAAAATGAACTTCGAGTTACTGTTTTGGATGCAAAACAAGTGCTTTTAAATCCTAAAAAAGTGTTTCAAGAATTATGTATGCATATAAATTTTCCTTTTGATGAAGCGATGTTGAGCTGGAAAGCTGGTGCAAGAAAAGAAGATGGTTCATGGGCAAAATATTGGTACAAAAATGTACATCGTTCTACAGGTTTCGCTCCTTATAAAGCTAAAACAAAACCTTTTCCCGAACGATTAAAACCACTATTGGAGGAATGTTTACCTTTATATGAACGCTTGAGTAAGCTGGCAATTAAAGCTTGATTTTTTCCTAAAATATTTTGAACATAAATCCATCTACACTATTAGTTATAGGAATTGAAATAAATATTAGAAATGAATAAAATATTAGCTTTTATAATATTGCTTATCGGATTGACTGCTTGTAGCAAAGATTATCTGGAAGTAATGCCTGAAAACATTCTTGAAATCGAATCTGTACATACTGGTGAAGCATACGAAATTCAAGTATTGCTTCCTGAGAATTATACAATAAATCAGGAATATCAAGTTGTGTATCTCTTAGATGGTTATTATCATTTTGATAATATGCGAAGTGTATTCACGGAAGAATCGTATTTGGACGATGTAATTTTAGTTGGCATTTTTTATCGAGATTATCCTTTAAACATTGCGAAAGAAACAGAAAATTTGGGTGTAAATTCTTTATTGACTAATAGTGGAAAAGTAGGTCAATTAAGAACTATGGATTTCACTTATCCTAAAAATTTGGATAGTACTGGCGGAGGCGGAGATTTATTTTATGAATTTTTAGCAACGGAATTAGTACCATTAATTGACCAAAACTATTCGATTGATACAGATAATCGAACAATAATGGGACATTCTTATGGTGCTTATTTTGTCATGTTTCAGATGATGGAATATTATGAAAATCCAATTTTCAAAAATATTATTTCATTAGACACACAAATTTGGTGGGCAGATTTATATTTATTAGAAAAGGAAAAAGAACTGTACGAGAATGGCGCAACTTTACCGTTCAAATTCTATATGGGCGCAGCTAAATTTGCAAATTTTGATACTAATGCTTTGATTCAAGAATTTGAAGAACAGTTAATATCACACAATCTTTTGGGTTTAGAATTCAAATCTGAAAAATATAATGATGGACATTCTTTTAGTGTAAGAACAGGTTTTGAATTAGGTTTAAAATATATTTTTGATGAATAAGATTAAATTAACAATTTGCTTTTTGTTGATTTCAACATTTAGTTTTGGGCAAGAAACTACTCCAATTATTAATTCTGTTGAAACTTCATTGGAATTGGGTTTAGGTGGAGCAATTTATGGACTTCAAGCAAAAGCGAATCATCATTGGATAGAAAAGGAAAGCTATACAGTTTTGAGTAGTTTGAGTTTTAGCACTTTTTGGGGACCGATTAATAATTATACTCAGTATTTTCCAGAATTGGCAGCAGCAGCAGAAATTACTGGATTAACAACGGATAATCATCTTAGAGTTTATTCAGGTATTCGATTTGCTTTATTCAAAAAACGCAATCTTTCTCTTTCAGCAGAAGGTTATTTAGGCGGTTATAATGCTTATATGAATGGGAATTATTATCACGAAAGATTAGATGTAAATCAAGATTATTCTGCCAGTCAATTTTTCTTTGATTATGGAACTCGATTTGGAATTGGTTTTAGAATTAATGATAAATTACAAATTCAAGGAATACTAAATAATTCGTTGCGACAAATGAATTATGGCTATAAGTTTTTGCCAACTATTTATCAATACAATCCTGATAATAAAGTCAGTTTAGGGCTTGGTGTTATTTTAAATTTAGATTAGATTTATTGGTAATAATATTGATAAAGTCAATTAGATTTTAAACCTAATAGGAAAAAATTCTTGCAAAAATTACTGCATCAGCGTTACAGTTCCTGAATATTTTATGTTTTCACCGAGCGTCGTTGTGATAATAACCGTATATACATAAACTCCAATATTGAGTGGTTTTCCTTTCGTAGTTCCGTCCCATTCTTTCCCGCTAAATAATTGATTTCCCCAACGGTCATAAATCGAAATTTCACTGGAAGCAATTTCATTTGTAGCACCATATATTTTGAAAACATCATTAATTCCATCAGAATTAGGAGAAAAAGCATTTGGAATGTAAACTTTGCTATTTTCTAAATTTAAAACGATAATGCTATCACAGCCATAAGTTGTTTTAAGTGTAATAAAATGATTTCCAGCAGCCGTAAAAGTGTAATCGTGAAATTTAAAACTTGTCCCTTGCAAAATTGTAATTGATAACGTATCAATAGGATTTTCTTTTACTTCTAAATTGATTGTAACAATGCTATCGCAACCTTCAAAAGTCGAAAAGGTATCTATAAAAACGCCTGTTGTTTTTAATAAATTATCGCCCAAAAGATAGCCTTGTCTTTCACAGGTTTGGATTGTAAAAGTATCTCGTAAAATAGGAATTGAATAGATATAATCTCTGGAAACTCTACACTCAAAACCGTTTAAGATTCGTAATTGA
>CAZEOC010000374.1:0-4184 GCA_964513525.1 uncultured Saprospiraceae bacterium
AGTACCATCAGGACTTTCTGTAGGTAAATACGTACCTTGAGCAACCCAAATTTCATCGTTTGTGCTTCCAGCGTCTAAAGCTACTTGTAAATCTGTGAAAGCATCTGTCCAATTCATACCATCGTTGTTGCCACTTGCATTGATATCTACATAGTAGGTTGTTTGTGCTTGTAGATTGTTGGTTAGAGAAATAAGAAATAATAAACTTAGAACAGATATAAAATTAATAAATAACCCCTTTTCACTTGATAAACCTATTTTCATTTTCTTGTTTTTTAAACTTAATATAATTTGGAGACTGACTTCAAAGATAATCTTTTAGTTACATTGTTAAAATTGTTATATGTGTGTATTTCCTTTAGATTTACCTATATCTGTTAGAAATAGTGTATATAACTTAATATTGATTTTTTTATAATGTATAATTCGACCATTTGATGACAAAACAGTCTTGTTTTGATGTGGACTTTTGATGCTTTTCTTTTGTAGAAGGATACTAAAATTATCAATTCTGCTCTCAATTGCTTACTTTCTCCAAAAATCAGTCCATGAAAAATTTAAAACACGAAGTCTTTTGGTTGCCATTTATCATCTTAATTGCTTCTGCTATTTATAGCTTAATCAATACGGTACACTTTTTAGAAATTGTGAAAATTGCGAATGATTGGATTTTGAATACTTTTGGTTGGCTATTTTCATTAAGTACCTTATGTTTCTTGGGAATAGTGATTTACGCTTATTTTAGTAAGATTGGAAATTTGAAAATTGGTGGAAATACTGCTAAACCATTATTAAAAAAATGGCAATGGTTTTCGATTACCCTTTGTGCGACGATTGCGACAGGAATTTTGTTTTGGGGAACTGCAGAACCTTTATATCATCTGAATGCACCGCCAGAAGGATTGAATATTGCAGCGAATTCGCCTCAAGCGATGCGATTTTCTTTGGCAACGATGTTTTTACATTGGACATTTACGCCTTACGGAATTTATACTTTGACGGCTTTGACTTTCGCTCTGGTTTATTACAATTTGAAACAACCGTTTAGTTTAGCAGCTTTATTATATCCAATTTTTGGGGAACGAGTTTATGGTCGAATCGGAAACGTAATTGATGCGATTTGTCTATATAGTTTGGTGGCAGGAATGGCGGCATCTTTGGGTGCAGGAATATTGACAATAAGTAGTGGAATTGAATTATTTACGACGATAAAACCAACGCTATTTATTTTGGCAATGATAGCAGTAGCTATTGTAACGACTTTTATATTATCAGCAATCAGCGGATTGCAAAAAGGCATTCGAATTTTATCGGATATTAATATTCGAGCCTTTATGGTTTTAGGGGTTTTTGTCTTTTTATTTGGACCAACTTTATTTATTATTGAAATTGGAATTGAAAGTTTTGGCGATTATTTGAATCAATTCTTTAAACGAAGTTTGTATAATGGCGCAAGTGCAAATGATAGTTGGGCGAAAGATTGGACGATTTTCTATTGGGCAAATTGGTTGGCTTGGACCCCAGTTTCGGCTTTGTTTTTAGGTCGTTTGGGAGTTGGTTATTCTGTCAAAGAATTTATTCGTTTCAATCTATTTTATCCTGCTTTATTTGGGTGCTTTTGGATGATGATTTTCAGTGGTTCTATTTTGTACTTTGAGACAATGGAAGCGGCTAATCTTTATGCAGTTTTAAATGAAAATGGAGCAGAAAGCATTATTTTTGAACTCTTTAAAAAATTACCATTTGCAGGAATTACCAGTTTTATTTTCTTGCTAATTGCCTTTCTATCTTATGTAACTGCTGCGGATTCTAATACTTCTGCGATGAGTGGAATTTCTTCTAAAGGCATTTCACCAGATAATCCCGAACCTTCTCTAATTATCAAAATAATATGGGGAATTACAATTGGCGTAATTGCTTGGGTAATGGTCGCTTTCGCAGGAATTGACGGAATCAAAATGGCATCGAATCTTGGCGGTTTTCCAGCTTTATTATTGGTGATAATGGTCGCTTTTGCCTTGGTGAAATTGATAAAACAGTTGGGGAAAAATTGATTATCTTTCCATCTTATTTATATAAAAAAAACACAAAAAATTGAATGACTTTACCTCTCAAATGTTGGATTTCGCTGCGGATGCTATTCGAGAAATAGAACTAAAACGAAATGAGTTTTTGATAACAGAAGGCGTTATTGAGCAGCATATTTATATAGTTAAAGAAGGCGCTTTACGAGTGTTTTTACAAACAGAGTTGGAAGAACAAACGATAAGATTTGGTTATCAAGGTTCTTTGATAAATTCATTGGCATCTTTTTTCAAATCAAGACCATCAGAATTCTATATTCAAGCGATTCGACAGTCTAAAGTCATAGCGATTCCTAAATCTCAATTTCATGCTTTTATCAATCTCAATATTGAAAATTTGAAATGGTATAATTCTATTTTAGAACATTTGATTACACAGCAAATAGAACGAGAAGTCGATATTTTGACACATTCACCAATAGAAAGGTTGAAGAGAGTTTATACAAGAAGTCCACAATTATTTCAAGAAATTCCATCAAAATATATTGCGGCGTACCTAAGAATGTCGCCCGAAACCTTAAGTAGAATCAAAGGTAAGTTGCATTTGTAATATTTTTTTTTATTTTTGCAAGTTCTGTATAATAATGCAAAACCATTCAGCCAAAATGTCGAATTCTACACAGTTTGAAGACTATTTTACACCTTTTAACTTCATGCAAACTTTTGCTGATGCTTATAATGGTGTATTAGGAACTGCTGGGAAAATGGTGGATGCAAAAGGATTTATTGACCAAGCCGATGCAAAAAGGATATTGAATATCATCTATTTTTTGAAAGAAATTAGTATTGAAGATATCAATGGTATTCGAGTTCTGTTGGAATATCGAGAAGATGAATTGACAGAAGAAGCAACTCGATATTTAGAACAATTCTTAAAAATCTACCCTGAATTATCAGAAGAACTAAGTAGAGAAGGCGATATAAATGAATCGTTCAAAGATTATATAGACGAGACTAAAGCTGCGATTGACCTTTGGGAAGTTGGAATTACAGATGATGAATCAAAACAAATCTTTGAGGTTTTAAAATTACATACGACAAAAAGTAATTGGATTTGTCATCGAGCAGATAATACAAAAATGGCTTTGAGAATTCTTGGTTATTTGACAGAATTAGGAATTCCACACCAAAAAAATCACCTCAATCAAGAAGGATTATACATTTATTTATACCATAAATTAGATAATCGATTTATGGGAAAATGGCGACATGAAGTCGTTCAAGCCGAAACAAATTTAGTAACCTACCAATACTTAACTATTAATCTTGATGGAGAATGTACATTCTCTCGTTCTGAATCGTTACCACAATCAGAAGCGAATAAATCTGTGGAAAGAATTGTAGAAAAGGGAAACTGGAAACTTCAAAATGGTAAATTGGAAATTACATTGCCAAATCAAGCTGTTTTGAGATATAAATTCCAATTTGATGCAGAAACGCTTATTCTAACAAAGGATAAGGAAGTGAAAACCTATTTAAAAGAGGTCGATTTTGAAATGCCTTAACTTCGACTAATTTAAATAATAATAGATTGAAAATGGAACTAAAACAAATAACGATTATTACTTTATTTTTTGGATTATTCATTTTTAATACTCCGCTGAAAGCATATTATCAACCTATAGAAAATTCAATTTCTACCGACCGAACTACAAGTTTATTCTCAAAGAAAAAATTAAAATCTAAGAGTCGATTGACGAAATGGTTGAATAAATCATTATCAAAATCATCGGACGATACTGCTAAAAAAATCAGACGAAACTCAAATTTAGCTTTGGGATTTGGATTTGGTGCTTTTGTGAGTTTGTTTCTCACAGTAGCAATCTTTCAATTAGTATTTCTTTTCATAATTACGGCTCTTGCGCTAATTATGGGATTTATTTTTGCGGTTAAAACACGGAGACAAATTAAAGCGGCGGATGAAGATTTTTTCCAAGAAAAATCAAAAACCAAAATAGGTTTAATATTTAGTTTGATTACTTTATTAGTACCAGTTTTGGTGACTATAATTACATTGGCTTTTTGGTGGTAATAAGTAGCTGGACTTAGAGCATGTCTAAATTTCTATCGGCTGAAAACCAATACTTTACGAACCTGACT
>CAZEOC010000375.1:0-4181 GCA_964513525.1 uncultured Saprospiraceae bacterium
TTTACTAATATTTCAGCATTCATAAGCTTCTTGTTTTTTTGCTAGCACCCAACGTCCAGCAACAACGACGGTCGCAGCTTTTGCTGCGGCTGGACGATGTTGCATTTGTTGTGTGCAGGTTTATTTTTATTTCTATTTTATTCCCGAAGCTACAAAAACATCTCCTTGTTTAAAAGTCTTTATTTCAAATTGATTGACTTTTGCTTCAAAATATTGCCAAATTGGTCTATTCACTTCACCTTTACCTATCCATTTTATAAATTGACCTCTTAAAGATGTTTTTTCAATATACCAATCCATAATAACAATTTTTCCATTAGGAGATAAAATACCTAATAAGTTATCAATTACTTCTTCCCATTTTGGAAAACCTGAAAGTCCTAAATCACATAAAATAGCATCAATTTTTATTTCGCCTAAATGCTTTTCTATCCACAATGAATTAACTTTTGTAGCATCACCTTTGAGGATTTTTATATTTTCCCATTCTTGTTTTATAATTTTTTGTTGAGCTTTTTCAAGCATTCCATTTGATAAATCTATTCCAATTATTTGACCTGTTTGATGTAGATAGTTTTGGAAATAGGAAAAATTTTGACCTGTTCCACAAGGCAAATTCAAAACAGTTTGATGTTTTTTTAAGCCTAATTGCTCAATAGCGTATTTCCTTGATTTATAGTAATACCTTTCAGAAGAAACTAAGTCATAAACCTTTGAAAACTTATCATAATATTTAGTTGCTTTTTCTTGATTGTTCATTTTTTTACTTTTGAAGTTACTTAAATTAGTCGTCTTGTTTCGCTTTTATACTCCAAATAAACTTGACCATGTAATTTTTCCAAATGTTCCTCTTCTAATCGTATTTGGATTTGAATTAATACGAATTCGAGTAGAAAAACCACGAAAGTTAGCGTATTAGGCGTTACTAAAAACAAACCTGCAAAACCTAAAATTAGTCCAACAAATACAGGATTTCGAGTGTAAGCAAACAAGCCATTGGTAACAAGAGGCGTTTTAGTGACTTCATCAATGCCCATTCGCCACGCAATTTTCATATTTTCTTGTGCGGTGATTGTCCAAACTAAAGCTATCAATAATATACTTATCCCGATATATTGAACCCAAATTATTTCTAATAAATTAAAAGGTGAAAGATATTGGCGAATAGTTGGATAAATGCCAAAAGCAATTGTATAAACTATCAACAAGTAGTGAGTTATTTTAAAATAAGTGCCAATTAAACCATAAGCTGTATCGTTTTTAGGTAAAACCATTGGACTTTTTCCAATATCTTTAGCGACCAATCTACTTTTGTAAATAAATACATAACCAAAGTAAAAGATAAAATAAATTGGTAATGCTATTCTTATAATTTCTTCGTTCATTATTTTAATATTACGATTTGTGGCCCAATTCATAATATTGCACCACAAAATCAAGTGTTTAAATTGTATTTTAATGTTCGTGATGATTGCCAAAAGGCTTAATCACTACACCTACTGAAAAGATAAAACCATCAGTTGGAGCATAAATTTCAGCAAATACAGGATTGTCATGTGGCGGTAAAACCTCACTTGAAAATCGGCTTTGTCGTCTATCCGTGAAGTTTTCAAAGTTGATAAATGGACTGCCCCATTCAAAGTGTTTCTGTATTAACAAGCCCATAAGTACAAAATCTTGTGTCGTTTCGCCTGTACTTAGTGTTTGTTTGCCTGTGTAATAGGCTTCATAACCAATTCGCCATTCTTCATTTTCATACATCAAAACCGTTCCTGCATTATGCTTGGCAGTTAATGGTTTTTGTGGATTGTTTGGCAAATAATTCAAAGTTGCATTGATAAGCGCATAATTGATAAACCAACGAAAATCTTTATAAGTAAATTTAATATTCGTTTCCGCACCTTGACTGAGTACATTTCCGTTCGCATTTGCAAATTCAAATGAACCGTCAGGTCGGCTATTGAGTAGTAAAGCATTATCAATACTAGTGAGATAAAATAATTGATTGATAGAAACAGTAATCTTATCTTTGATAATTGTTTTGTAATTCAAATCCCAATTCAAACCATAAGAACGTTCGGCATTCAAAGCGTTTTTATCTATCGGTACAATTCCTTGATAATTCAAAACGGCTGCTTCTTCGGTAAATAAATCAGGTATTTTGTAACCCAAACCACCACCTAAACGACTTGAAAAATTACTGTTTACTTTCCAAAGTAAAGAAACTCGTGGCAACGGAAAAATGCCCCAATCCGCTGCATAATCCATTCTAAACCCACTTTCTAAAATCAATTTTTCTGATAAATCAGTGATATTATTCATAAAAATTCCTGTGGTAATATCTTTTTGATTTCGTGGTAAATTGGTATTTTCTTCTTTAAAATCATTACTATATACATTTGCTCCAAAAATCCAATCTGATTTTTCCTTATTAATACTGTAATTCAATTCGGTGAAACTATTCCATTGATTACCAATAAAATCCAAATTTGGAGTAGTGAGTGTTCTATCAAAATAAGCTACGCTGTTTTTGATTTGTAATGATTTATTTTCTGATACTTGATGTTCAAAAACCGCTTGTGAACTTACTCGAACCGAAGTATTGTATTCTGAAAATTGATGTTCACCATTTGCACCGTCTGTTATCAAAGTTAAATCACCGCCTTTTCTATCGTCATAAGTTCCATTTAGCCCAATCCAAAAAGTTGTTTTTTCGGACGGATAATAAAACAATTTTGGATTTAGTGAAAAAGCAGTTGTTTGAGGAATGTTCGTAAAATCATCACCGTCAGGGTCATAAGCCTTTTGATAATGCCCCGAACCGTAAAGCGTATAACCAATTTTTCCTTTTCGTTGTCCATAAAAAATATTAGCTGTGCTACCTAATGCCTGTGTTTGAGTGAGCATAATATCTAACATCGGTTCTTCTTCTGGCGTTTTTGAAACCATATTTACTAATCCTGCAATCGCACCGCCACCGTACAAAGTCGAAGAGCTACCTTTAATAATCTCAAATTGATTTAAGTCCAAAGGTGGAATTTGCATAATACTCAATCCGCTCGAAAAACCGCCATACAACGGAAAACCATCTTTTAATAACTGCGTGTATCTTCCGTCTAAACCTTGAATACGAATACTACTATTTCCACTACTTAATGAAGATTGTTGAATTTGAATACCTGTACTTTCTCGTAAAACCAATGAAATATTAGCAGAATTCATAATTGCCTTTTCACCCAATTCTTCTAAACCAATCGTTTCAACACGAGTAGGAATATTTTGAATAGTTCGTGTACTTCGAGTTGTACTTACTACGATTTCTTCTAATTCTTCACCCGATTGATGCAAATAGAAAGTTGGCGTTTCCATATTTTCTGTAATAGAAATTGAGGTTTCCAATTCTTTATAACCGATATAGGAAATATGAATTTCATATTTTCCGATTGGAATATTTTTAATATTGACCATTCCATTTATATCTGTTGCACCACCTTTTTCTAAATCTTCAAATTTAAGTGTTGCACCAATCAATGGTTCTTTTGTTTCTTCGTCTGCTATGATTGCTTTAAAATCTACGTTTTGACCAAACACAGATATATTTAGCATTACCAAATAGGTAATACTCCAAATGATTTTTTTCATTTTGAATTACTTTATCGTTAATTAAAAACTTGCTTAAAAATGGATAGACTTATCCTGTAAATAATGAATTAACAATAGGTTGGTGGATGCCAAATAGTAAGGTGATAAGAAAAAAAATAATGAAAGGAGTAATGAAAAATAGGTAAAAAGTCCATCTGTTCTGTTACTGGTTCAATGACTTTTACTTTATTTTCAATATAAGAAGTTCCACAACAAGCGCAAACACAAAAAGGTGAACAATTATCATTTTCATCTTCTGAATGGTTGTGTGAAGTTGTTTTTTCTTCTTCATCACAATGTAATCCATCAGAACATGGGTAAACAGATAATCCTAATATCGTCAATGCTAATATGTAAACTATGATTTTCATTATAATACAAAGATATATTATAATTTGCGCAACTGAATTGCAAGTAGCTTTTTTGGATTTTTTTGCAGTTTAATTTTTTATTACTTGCACACAACGTCCCGCAACAACGAAGGACGCAGCTTTTGCTGCGGCTGAAAGATGTTCACTAGTTTTATGCCATCCATTAAA
>CAZEOC010000376.1:0-4173 GCA_964513525.1 uncultured Saprospiraceae bacterium
ATGAAAAATGAATCTATGAAAATAATATTAATAACGCTATTTAGTGTTTTTTCATTTATTGCTTTCGCACAACCAAAAATCCAATTTGAAGTCTCCGAATATGATTTTGGAACATTTGCAACAGCAGGAACAATAAAAAAATCATTCACTTTCAAAAATATAGGAAACAAGCCATTAATCATTTCGAGAACAACAACTGGTGATGGCGGTTCTTATGCGGTTTATCCCAAAGAACCAATTTTACCGGATTCTACAGGTGAAATTACTTTTGTATATAACTCCAAAAGAATCGGTCCTTTTCGGAAGTGTATTGCAATACGATACAATGAACAAAAATCAGATTTTGGTTGTAAAATCCGAGTGAAAGGCGAAGTCATTCATAGAGTTACTCAAATTGAAATTCAAAAAGATACGATTGATATCGGCGAAATTCCGTTTGGAACGGTCAAAGAAGCAACTTTTGAAGTGAAAAATATTGGTCAAGAAAAATTACACTTGTATTTTTTGACAACAGATGATTTTGAGAGAAACTTTGGAAGATGGAACAGTGACGGAACGATTGCGAACAGTGGTTTTTGATGTGGTTAGTGGTGGGAACACGAATTAAACGGATTTTACAGATTTACATAGATTTTCTTTTATTATTTCCGTCATTCCGAACTTGATTCGGAATCTCCTAAACATTAAAGTTGAAGATTCAGACTAAGTACAAAGCAAAATCTTTCATCCAGAAAATCTTGTATAATTAGTTCACCATCCTTGTCCCGAAACCTCGGGAAAACCAATATTTTGAAAACTAAAAAAACTTCAACCTATTTATAATTTTGACGAATTAAAATGGTTTTTTATAGATGTATTTTGAAATAATGGTTTGAGTATGGTATTTTAAGAATTTCATGTTTCTAAAAAACTCAGATGAACAGAAGAGATAGATTTACATTTATTTGCATACCTTATTTTTTAGTTACGATTAGTTTTATAACCATCAATATTTTACTCTATAATTGGTTAGCTACAGAACAGAGTATTATTGAAATACTTGATAAAAAAGAGGTTCTAATTCTATTTTTTTCTGCGTCGATAATTTTACATTTTACATTAAAAAGAAGGCTTAAAATATTTGACGACGGAGATCCAAGATCTATAGGTTTATTTGTTGCTATTGCTTTAAATACGGTTGTTTTATGTCTCATAGTGTTATTAAAAGAATTTAATGAAATTGGAATAGTTACAAGAGGAACTATAATTTTTTCTATCAAAATTTATCTTATCGGAAGTATTGTATTTTGTTCATTTGCAGTTTTTGGTAAAAGTGTTGATGAACAAATCAAATATTAAAATCAATTTATGAAAACAATCTACACTTACATCTTCCTAACATTCACAGTTATCATCTACGCACAACCCAAAATCGAACTGGAAACTACCGAATATGATTTCGGAACTATCGCAACAGCAGGAACGATAAAAAAATCATTCACTTTCAAAAATATAGGAAATGAGCCGTTAATCATTTCGAGAACAATAACTGGCGATGGCGGTTCGTATGCATCTTATCCGAGAGAACCGATTTTACCTGATTCTACAGGCGAAATTACTTTTGTATATAACTCCAAAAGAATCGGGCCTTTTCGAAAATGTATTACGATACGATACAATGCACAAAAATCAGATTTTGGTTGTAAAATCCGAGTGAAAGGCGAAGTCATTCATAGAGTTACTCAAATTGAAATTCAAAAAGATACGATTGGTATCGGCGAAATTCCGTTTGGAACAATCAAAGAAGTGACTTTTGAAGTGAAAAATATTGGTCAAGAGGAATTACACTTATCTTTTTTGAATCATCAATATCATGAACCTGATTTATTCTATCAAAATATCCGACCAAAAATTGTAAAGTCAGCAACTGCTAATAAAAGTGGTTTACCATATGAACCTAATGAAGTTGGGAATATCAATATCGCTCTGAGAAATGTATATGGCAATACTGGCAAGTTTGAACGACAATTCTTCCTAAAATATAATTCTTTAGATACGGTTGCTATTGTGATAAAAGGAAAATATATAGGCGAACCAAGTCAAACAAAAATCTATGAATGGAAATCTATTTTTGAATATCAAAATGGACAATTACAAAAACAAACGACTATAAATTATAGTGGCGAAATTGAAAAAATCCGTTATTTTGAATTTAGTAATTGTACGAAAGAAGTTTACTATTCTTGGCGAACGAATAAAATAAGATTAGAACGTTATTACGAAAATGGAATATTAGTAAAAGAAATAAAGTCTGATTATTAGCTAAAAAAAGCATACAAATACCTAAAAAAACTCTGAACATTTAAAAACAATTCCTGTTTAATCCCAAATCTTAATACAGAAGTCAACTAATTGATTATGAGCTAACTAATTATAAAATTCATAATAGAAAGTTGACAATCAGCATTAAAATCCAACAACTATGAAAACGACTTTACAACTGCTTTTTAGCCTTTGGCTAAGTTTCTATTCTATTAACTTAACTGCACAAACCTGGAACTGGGCAAGTGGCTTTGGAAGTGTCTCTGGAAATGATGAAGTTCGAGATATTGCGACCGATAATCAAGGAAATATTTATGTTACTGGTATATATTATAATTCGATTACAACGCCATTAGGAACGATTTCAAGTAGTGGCGGACAAGATATGTTTGTTGCTAAATTAGATTCTGCTGGTACTTTACTTTGGTTGCAATCTTCTGGCGGAACGGGTAATAATGATAATAGTTATGGAATTGATGTTGATGCTTCTGGAAATGTATTTATAACAGGACAATTTCAAAATACCATTAATTTTGATAATATTTCTGTTAATTCTGGCTCAGGAACAAATGGAGTATTTTTAGCAAAATATAATACAAATGGAATTATACAATGGGCAAGAGTAGGTACAAACAGTAATAGTTTTATCTCTTATGTTGGCGATATTTCTCATGATGTAAAAGTAGATGATTTAGGTAATATTTATATTACAGGACAAAAGACTGGTGTAATGAATTTTGGTTCTGTAACGGTTACTAATCCGAATGGTTTTTCTATTGGTAGTTTTATCGTAAAATATAATACCAACGGAAATCCAATTTGGGGAATTCCGATTAATCCAACCAATATTTCTTATCAACCTGCAAAACTCCAAATTCGTAATAATGAAATCTATGTTTTATATATAGATTATGGAAGTGGGTATAATCTGAAAGTCGCAAAATATAATACTAATGGAGTTTTTCAAACTGTTTATCCAGCATTTACAAGTGGCGGAATTTTCCAACAATCAGAAGAAATAGATTTTACGATTAGTTCAAATGGTAGTATAACTTTGATTGCAGAGTTTCAAGCAGCTGTTGATGTTGGTGGAAATATCTTGTCTTCAGGAAATGGTTTTTCTTCCAAAGATATTTTTGTAACACAAAGAGATGTTAATGGTACTTTTCAATGGGTCAAACAACTGAGCGGCGGAGCAATTGATAGAGAAGGTGGAATTGATATTGACACAGCCAATAATATTTATATTTCAGGTTATTTCAATAATGCTCTTTCTATTGATACAACAGTATTGTCAAGTGTTGGGCAAGATGTTTTTGTAGCAAAATTAGCTAATAATGGAGATTTGATTTGGGTAAGAACTGGCGGAAGTGGAAACACAACTTCTAACAGTATTGCGGTAAACAACGAAGGCGATATTTTCCTTGGTGGACAATTCAACGGAACAGGTGATTTTGATGGAAATCAAGTGACAAGTATTGGTTCTGGTGATGCCTTGATTACTAAATTAGGCTGTGAACCGCAACCAATTTGGGAGTTTTTAGGCGACACATTGGTTTGTATTGGAATTAGTAATTATGAAGCGATTGCCAATTCAACTGGAAATAATTTTCTTTGGACAATTTCTGGAGGTGGAACAATTACGAACACTGGAAATACTGCCGATATCAATTGGACACAAACAGGAATTCATACCGTTACTGTATCGCAAATCAATGAATGTGGTGCAGGAATAGCATTATCTTTTAATGTTACGGTAAAGGATATTCCCATTTTACCAATCATAAATGGAGATAATACAGATTGCTTGGGCTCATCGGCTTATAATGTGACTAATAATTTTGAATCCGATAATTATATTTGGTCGCTCAC
>CAZEOC010000377.1:0-4169 GCA_964513525.1 uncultured Saprospiraceae bacterium
CTTCAATTTTGCCTATAAAATCGTAAAAGTTGTTCGACGATTTGCTTGATGTTCATCTTTTGAACAATTATTACAATCACAAGTATTTGTAGGACGAGTTTCACCATAACCTTTTGCCGTTAAAATATCTACATCAACTCCTTTTTCGATAAGATAATTTACTGCAGATTCTGCTCTTTTTTGTGATAACCATTCATTATAAGCATCATTTCCTTGACAATCTGTATGAGAACTTAACTGTATTTTTGTATCTGGATTTTCTCGAAGTGTTCTTGCTAACATATCTAAAGTTGGTTTCGCATCTTCCCGAATTTCATATTTATTTAAGTCATAATAAATATTTTCCAATGTAAATTCTTTTCCTTTAATGACCTTATTTAATTCTAATTCTACCTTAAAACGACGCGTTCTTTTTGTCTCATCTTCCTTTATATCTTGACTTGAAAAATTGGTAGAATTATTCAAATATCCACTTTTAGAACCAAAAATATTATAGAATTTTCCTAATTCAATATCCATTTCCAATTCACCATATTCATTCGTTGTTTTAGTAATCGTCTCATTACCAATTGATATAGAAATAGTAACATTAGATAAATCTGTTTTACCAATTACACCCGAACTCGGGTCATCTTGTACAGCGTATTCAGACTCTATTGTTTTAATTTCTAATATATATCGGAATGGTTCAGAAACTGCTACTGGCGTTGTATCTACAATTTCTTCTACTGGCGGTGGAATAACTTTTTCTGGTGGTAAAATTACTTTAGCAAATTTGAAAATATCATCAGTTCCATTTCTATTAGAAGTTAAATAGCCAACTTGCAAAACAGTATCTTCTTTCTCAGATTTGTAATCTAACATATAGCCGAAATCATCCGAACCAGAATTTACTGGAGCTTTTAAATTCTGTAGAGGCGACCAACGTCCAGACCGACTTTTAAACGTTTTGAAAACATCTAATCCGCCCATTCCAACATGAAAGTCAGAAGCAAAATAAAGTGTATCAGCATCTAAATATGGAGCAATTTCATTTCCTTCTGTATTGATTGAACTTCCAATATTTTCTGGCAAATCCCAACCAGTTTCCATTCTTTTAGCATAATAAATATCATAACCGCCAAATCCATCTAAAATATCTGTAGAGAAGTATAATGTGTTGCCATCAGCGGAAAGCATAGGATAAGAATAGTTTGTTTTTTCAATCATGATTTCCTTTAATGGAACTGGTTTTGACCAGTTAGAACCATTAAATTTAGAAAACATAATTCGACAATAATCTACACCACTTTTATCATTAGAACCACAACGAGAAAAATATGCTTCTGTATAATCTTTATTAAATGTAATCGGTCCTTCATTGTATGGAGAATTAAAATTAGCTTCAAAAGCGCTAACATTTCCATTTTCATTTTTAATAAATAAATCAGAAAAATCCTTTCCTGTCCAAGTATATTTTTCTTCACCTGTGCTTGATGTTCTATCGGAAACGAAAATGATTTGATTATCTTTATAAACAGTGGGAGAGTAGTCTGCTGCACTCGAATTCCAGCTTTCATTTTCCAATATAAACTCTGATTTTTCTGCTGCATTTTTCTTCCAAGCTGCCGATTGATTGCAGGCTGCAACTTCTTTTCGCCATAGAAAAGCATCTCCAGTTTGAGCAATTAAATCCTCAAAAGCTTTAGCCGCTTCTTTATAATCTTCTAATTCTTTTAATGCAAAAGCATAATTCTTTAAATCATCTGGATTTCCACCTAATTCATAAGATTTCAAATACCATTTTTTTGCATTTTCTGAATTATTCAAAATACGATAAGAATCTGCCAACATCGAAGCGATTTTGGTGCGTTCTTGTAAATCGTCTGATTTATTAAATTCATTTGATAGCATATTAATCGCAACAGAAAACTGTTTGCGTTCATAAGCCGTCTTTCCGTCTTTAATTTTCTGTGTATAATTACAAGCTGCAAGGAAAGCAGTCATAATTATTAGGATTACAAAAAGATTTAGTTGTTTCATAGTATTCATTTAAAACTCACTTCTTTGTTCTTACAGTGTTTAATTTTCTAAGTATTTATTCCAATACAATTAATCTAAATTTTAACTTATTCCATTTGCTACTAAGTCCTTGAAGAAAAATCAATTTCCCAAATTCATCCATATTATTATCTCTACCCGATTTTTCAAGCCAATTATTATAAAATTCATCAAATTGAATTTCATTGAACTCAGGTAATTTAAAGCCAGATATATCCCAGTATTTAGAAAAATTGGATTTAGGAATATATTTTGAATTGATATTTTTAATTTCGATTAATTCTAAAAATAATTCAAGTTCTTTTTCATCTTTCAAGGAAACCGTTTGAAAATCTGAGTATAAATCAATAAACTTTTCAATAGAATTTAAATTATTGATATGGAATTCATCACTTGCAATAAAATTAAAATTCATTATTTTTTAATATTGTATAAAGTACAATATTAAAAACGCAATAAAATAGATGATAGTTGCTTACGAGTAAGAAAGAACGTGAGAAGCTAAAGATTTAGCTCAAAAAATCAAATAAAGCAAAGGACAACACAACAACAATTTTGCACATCAAGTGAGCTTAAGCATTATCCCAAATAATCAAATACTGTTCAGAATGTAGACTTTTAAATAAATATGCTAAACATTGATGGTTAGTTTGTTCGATACGTTCAATCTTCTTTTCTGGTAATTGGTCCCAAAGTATTTCAGGATTGATTAAATTATCCTCTTCAATTCTAATATATTTTTTCAAAAATGCTAAACCATTCCCATCAGTAGCTAATTCGTTCATGTTTTCTTGAGAAACAATACTAATAAATTCCGCAAAATCGCCATCTAAGGCAGGGAATTTCCAATCATCCCAAGATAAAACAGGTGGTGTTTGAAGTTCTAATTCTGAAATTTTTGCTTTTGCTAATTGCAATAATTTTTCTTTTGGTGTATCAGTATTTAAACTAACCATTTGGTCAAATAATGCTTCTACATCTGCATCATTAGCAAATATTCCAGTGCCTTCTAATTTTCCACGGATTAAACATTGATGACAAACACCTTCTACTATTTCTTCGCCATAAAAAGCTTCTCCGTCATAACAACGTTCTTTCTTTTTACAAATATCACATTTTACTCTTTTTTCTGTGAAAACAGCAAATGCTTTTGGATTATTAAAATATTTGAATTTCATTTTTTATTATGTTGATGTGTTGATGTGTTGATGTGTTGATGATTGTTGTTAAAGCTTTTCCCGTTCTTGTTATCTAAGTCTTGAAGTTACAATACTAAATATTGCAAACGACAACAGATTAAGAAGTCAGTACGATAATTCTTGTACTAAGAAAAAACCATCTTCGCCTTGTTTTTGATATAAAGGCATTAATAAATGTGCATCTTCTTGGTTGCGAATTTCGCCATTTTTATCTGTTGCTAATAAAGTGTTTTTAGGAACAAATTGAAAGTTTTTGAAATTTGGTTTCATAACAAAATTATCACCTTCTTCAATTGCATGACGATAAATAATTTTTGTCAAATTTGGTAAATCTTTCGATTGATGATATAACCAATTGTTATGTTTTAATTCGATATGTTGCTTTTCTACACAGCCAATTGCACGAAGACAATTGATAATTGCAGAAATTGCATTTTTGATTGATTCTTGATTCTCATGTTGACCAGCTTCGAAGGTAACTGCTGTAGTTGGTAATCCGAAAGTTTCAGAATTGAAATAATGTAAAGTTGTTCCTTTCAATCCTTCTAAAAAACCTTGAACAACTGGCGCATGAATATCTAAAGCAATTTGTACACTTTCAGAGTCCGTACTTGGAATCGTAAAAATTCCACCTTCTGCCGAAGTAGTATGTATATCTAAAATATATAATTTAGAAGGTTGATATTTCTGTATTTCATTTTTGATTAATTCCAAATTAGCTTTTATCTCCAAATCCTCTGCGTCTAATTCTTTTGTTTCCGCATTTTCAATGAATTGAATATGAGCCTTTTTCCATTGTCGATTCATATCTTTCACCAAGAATCTTTTTCCATTTTCATATGCTTTAAGGTTTCCGATTACGCCAATCATTTTACCATGAAAACAAAAATTAGGATTTTTATTAGGTTCTTCTAATATCAATTCAAATAC
>CAZEOC010000378.1:0-4158 GCA_964513525.1 uncultured Saprospiraceae bacterium
AATTCTTCAGCATGGAGAATGGACAAAACGAAACGTTTATGTGTTCCTGAAATTAATGCAAATATCTTAACTAAAGAAGATAAAATTATTGCTAATCCAAACTGTTCAACGATTCAGATGGTAGTTGCATTAGCACCTTTACATGCTAAATATAAAATTAAACGTTTGGTAATTTCTACTTATCAATCTTTTACAGGAACTGGTGCTGAAGCGGTAGCACAGTACGAATCAGAACGTGATGGTACAGAAATGGATGCTGCTCAGAAGCCATATCATTACCCAATTTTTGAAAACTGTATTCCACATTGTGATATCTTTTTGGATAATGGTTACACAAAAGAGGAAATGAAATTAGTTCATGAAACTCGCAAGATTTTAGGTGATGATTCTATTAGAATTACAGCTACAGCAGTTCGTGTTCCTGTTCATGGAGGACATTCTGAAAGTGTAAATGTAGAATTTGAAAATGATTTTGATTTAGCAGAAGTTAAAGAAATTTTAGGCAATGCTGATGGAATTATCTTATCTGATAACCCAGAAAAGAATGAATATCCGATGCCTTTATTTGCTAAAAATAGAGATGAAGTTTTCGTTGGTCGTTTACGTCGTGACGAATCGAATCCAAATTCTTTAAACTTTTGGTGTGTTGCTGATAATTTACGCAAAGGTGCTGCTACAAATGCGGTACAAATTGCAGAATATTTGGCAGCAAATGAATTAGTTTAGAAAAGTAGGTCGGTTTTTCTTACCCGATTTAAAAAAAAAGCTACGAACTCTGATTGAGTTTCGTAGCTTTTTTATTTTCATTTTCACTCTTAATTTCACTAAAAGTCGGATAAGAAAACTCGACCTACACAAAATCAACTATCGTTACCCCATTTCCACCAGCTTCATCGGCTTCGTGTCGAATAGAATTGATTTCTTTATATTCTCTCAATTTCTTTTTAACCGCTTTTCGCAATATTCCATCGCCTTTTCCGTGTACAATTCGCAACTTATCCGCATTTGCAATAATCGCTTCATCTACAAAGCTTTCGACCATTTCCATCGCTTCTTGATAACGCATTCCTCGAATATCAATCTTAGAATTAAATGTCGCTCCAGTTGATAAAATATCGGTTTTAACTCGGCGTTCGCTTTGAATTTCTAAAGGTTCTTCTGCGTGTTGCAAATCTCGCATTTTAACGGTTACTTTCATCAAGCCCATTGTAACAACCGCAGCTTTCTTATTAATAGATTCTACTTGTCCAGTTGTTCCACCAGTTTTTAGTTTTACAAAATCACCAACTTCGATTGCTCCTTTTTTGACTTTTTTAGATTGACGAATATATGGTTTCTCTGGTTTGTAATAGATTTCCTCTACCAATTCCGTTACTTCCTCTGCTATTTCTTCTCGCTTCTCGCGTGATTTCTTTACTAAGTTTTTCGCTTTCGCTAAATTCTGTTGCTCTCTTATTTCTTTAACTAATTTCTCTAATTCTTTCCCACTTTGAGCGGTTTCTTGTAAGGCTTTTTCTCTTGCTTCCAGTTTTTGTCGTTTACGATTAAACTCCAAATCTCGTTGCATCTGTTCATAGATTCGAACCAAACGATTCAACTGTTCTTGCTTCGATTTCAAGTCTTTCAACTCCTCCTCTACTTCCTTTTTCTCTTTCTGTAAATCAACTAATAAATCCTCAACCGCTTGTGTATTTTTTCCAGTTTTGTGTCTGGCATATTTAATCACTCGTTTTGGTAATCCACTCTTTTCTGCAATTTCGTATGCATACGAACTACCAGGACGACCAATTTTCATTTCGTAAGTTGGCGATAACGTTTCTCTATTGAAACGCATCGAACCATTAATAATTCCTTTAGTTTGGAATGCAAAAACCTTCAAATTAGAGTAATGCGTTGTGATAATACCAAATACTTTTTGGTGATGTAAATCTCTCAGAATAGCCTCGGCAATTGCTCCGCCCATTTTTGGGTCAGTTCCAGAACCAAACTCATCAATTAAAACTAAAGTTTTATCATTAGCATTTTCAACGAATAATTTGGCATTGCGTAAGCGAGAGGAATAAGTACTCAAATCATCTTCCAAAGATTGTTGGTCACCAATATCTGCAAAGAATCGTTCAAAAATTCCAACTTCCGAACTTGGTTTGGCAGGAACTAAAATTCCAGCTTGTACCATCAATTGCAATAAACCAATTGATTTCATGGAAATAGATTTTCCACCAGCGTTTGGTCCACTTAGTACCAAGATTCGATTTGCGTGTAAGAAAGTCAAATCAAACGGAATCGTTTTTTGTCCAACTTTTTTATTTTTTAATAATAATAATGGGTGAAATGCTTCTTGCCAACCAACATGCGGCTTATCTTTAATTTGCGGCATAACGCCATTCATCTGACGCGCCAAAACTGCTTTCGATTGAATTACATCATATTCAATCAAAACATTCTGATAATTTCTCATCACAACCGTATATGGTCGCAGAATTTCAGATAAAGCTTTTAGAATTCTATAAATCTCTCGATTTTCTTCACTTTCGAGATTGAATAATTCATTATTAATATCAATAATTGCATCTGGTTCTATAAAAACTGTTTTACCAGTTGCCGATTCATCATGAATAATTCCTCGAACTTTTCGTTTATGTTCCGCAGGAACAGACAAAACTCTTCGCCCATTTCTATAAGCTTCCAAGTTTTCCGATAAATAACCTTGTGATTGATATTGAGTAATAATCGAACGGAATTTCCTATCTAATTCCTTCTTTTTACTAATTGTTCGTTTTCGAATTCTCTGTAATTCAGGGGAAGCATCTGGACGAATTTCTCCTTGTTCATCAATTACCCGAACGATTTCTTTCTGCAAATCTGCATCAAAACGGACTTTTTTAATTATCGTATGTAAAGTCGGATAAGCTTCTCGATGACTTGTTTTATTAAAGAACTTAAAAATATCTGCTATTTGCAGTAAAACGATATTAATTCTTTGCAAACCTTCAATCGGTAAAACGTAGTTCGGAATATCCAACATTTTCAAATCTTCCAACAAATCTTCGTAATTCCGTAATGGGAAATTATGACGTTCTTCAATTGAAAACTTATATTCATTTACCTCTTTTAATAATCGCTCAATCGTCACTTTATCTGTAAAAATCGCTTGATTCTTAATCGCTTCCTTTCCTAATTCCCCCAAACAATTCTCAACCAATAATTCTAAAATCTTATCAAATTCCAATTTTTGAAATAAATCATTTGGAACTAACTGTATATTATTCATTCTTCTTTTTTACCTTAAATCTCTATAATACTAATCCACATTAAAAACAAGAATTAGTATAAAACCCAAAAATACAAAACAAAACTAAAAAGGTTCGTTGCTTTTGAAGTCTCTAACTTTTACTAAACCACAATTTGAAAAAATTGGTTTAAAATAAGTTGCTTTTTTTATCCTAAGTAAATACTTAGAGTAAACATGGTTTCACTTTTACAGAAAAAGTAATTATTAATTAAAATAATTTTGAAACTTAAATTAACATTTCTTATTTTATACACGATACGGCATAAAAAAGTGATTTCATGACAATGATTTATGCCTATCAATATCTACTTCTTAAGCGAAAAAATATGATAAAAAAATCATATTTTTATCCTTTTACAAGTATACCAATAGGATTAATATAAATATTTAGACGGAAGAGCTTTAAATTAACAAAATGAATTATACCAATTTTCAAGATATTGATGAATTAAAATTTGCTTTAAAAAGCTTGGTTGTAGAAGATACAGGTGAAGCTTTGACAGAATTAAGTAAGGTCATGGATTCAAAATCAAAGCAAATGAACTCACTTTTCTTATTCAAATCTCGAAATAAAAGTTTAGAAAAAGATATTCAAAACGGAGTAGTTGATGATGATAAAAAAAACGTTCGTCAGAATCAATTACGAATTGCCATTATGGGCTTTGTAGACGATTTAAAAGACAAAGATTTTAAATCGAATATTTTAGAAACTGTCGGTACTGAAACTAACACAACTGAAGTCTTGCAACCCACAACTGAACCAACAGAAACTAATCATAAATCTATTGTTGCTTTGTTGATTTTTCCAAATGATATGAGTTTAGGAAATTTGCAAGAAGAAGAAAGAGCGATTCAATCTGCTTTAC
>CAZEOC010000379.1:0-4152 GCA_964513525.1 uncultured Saprospiraceae bacterium
AGAGTTTTTATGATGGAGAATACTTGGTACTCTGTAATTTCTCCAGAATCTTGTTCTTCAATCTTGTGGAGAAGTTGGGATTATAAAGAACAAGCTGCAGAAGCTTTGAAATTGACGCCTGATCACATGAGTGGTTTTGGTTTGGTTGATGGTGTTATTAAAGAACCAATTGGTGGTGCACACAATGACCCTGAAGTGTCAATGAAACGTTTGAAAAAACAAATCAAAGCAACTATTGCAGAACTTTTAGAAAAAGATACAGAAACCTTAATTAACGAAAGAATCGAGAAATACTCGAATATGGGTTTTTATCAATAGTATAATTTCAAGGTGTCGGATACTTCAAGAGTATCCGACACCTGTTTAATTAAACGGTGTTATATTTTTAACAGTTTGTGATTATTATATTAATCTGTGAAAAATAATGTCGTTTAGAAGTCCTTATCAATGAATTTATTTAGAAATTTGCAACTACGTTGGTTGAATTATGTGCTAAACAAAAAAATTAGTCAAAAATCCATTCAACATTCATCTATTTCGTTTGAGAAAGCTAAACGAATAGGAATCTTATATGATAAAACGGAAATGGCTGATGTTGTTTTTGTTGATAACTTCGTACAGTTGTTGAAAAAATCGGGTAAAACGGTTGAATTATTAACCTATATTGACGAGGTAGAAGAAGGAATAGAATTAAAAACGGACTGCTTCACTAAGAAAGATAAAAATTGGTATGGTTTGCCAGTTGGTGAAACAGTTGATAAGTTTATGGAAAATCCTTTTGATGTTTTAATGGCGCTACATATAAATCCTGTTCCTGAGTTAGAATATATTGCAGCACTTTCTCATGCAAAATTTAGAGTCGGTCGATATGACGATTCCAAAATTGAATGTTACGATTTAATGATAGACAATGCTAATAATACAAGTTTGCAGCATTTCATTCAACAAGTAGATAAGCATTTAAAAATTATGAATTGATATGAAAGAGCAATTAAATGGTACAGGTGTTGCCTTGATTACGCCTTTTAAAAATAATAAAGTAGATTTTGATAGTTTAAGAAAAGTAATCGAACACATTATTTCTGGTGGTGTTGAATATGTTGTTTCATTAGGAACAACTGGCGAAACACCTACTTTGAATAGTAGTGAGATGATAGAGGTTTTAGATTTTACAATCAAAGTCGTAGGAAATAGAGTTCCTGTAGTTGCAGGTTTTGGTGGTAATAATACTCAAGCAATAATTGATGCTATAAATAGTTACCATTTTGAAGGTGTATCTGCAATCTTATCTTCAAGTCCCGCTTATAATAAACCAACTCAAGAAGGAATTTATCAGCATTTTATGGCAATTGCAGAAGTTGCTCCAGTGCCAATTATTATTTATAATGTTCCTGGAAGAACAGCAAGTAATATTGAAGCTGAAACTACTTTGAGATTAGCACATAGTAGTGATAAATTTGTTGCAATAAAAGAAGCCTCTGGGAATTTATTACAATGCATGAAAATAATCAGAGATAAGCCAAAAGATTTTTTACTACTTTCAGGTGATGATGCTCTGGCATTACCAATGATTTCATTTGGTGGAAAAGGAGTAATTTCGGTGATGGGAAATGCGCTTCCGAATGAATTTTCTACAATGATTAGAACTGCTTTAAGTGGAGATTTTGAAGAAGCTACACGTCAGCATTTAGATTTATTAGCCATAAATGACTTACTTTATATTGAAGGAAATCCGGTAGGAATTAAAGCGGCAATGGAAATTCAAGGAATTTGTAGCCGAGAAGTTCGCTTACCTTTAGTGAAGTTATCTAAGAAGAATTGTGACAGATTAAAACAAGCAATTAAAACGTTAAAGTCACAAATGATTTTAGTTTAACTAATATAGTAATTGGTGATTAGAAGACTAATCACCAATTACAAATTTATCTGCATCTTGCAAAAAAGGTAAATTTGTTCTTACCCTTTCTAAATATGATTTTGATAATTTAATCGTTTCTACTTTTTCTTGATGTTCATTTTCAAAAATAGTCATTCCATCTGGCATAATTACCGTTGAGTTTCCTGAATAATATAAACCATTAGAATCTATTCCAATCCTATTTAAACCAACAGTAAAAGCTTGATTCTCAATAGCTCGAGCTTTTAAAAGAGTTTGCCAATGATTTACTCTTGGAGCAGGCCAATTCGCAGTATAAATCAGTAAATCATAATCGTTTTGATTTCTTGCCCAAACTGGGAAACGTAAGTCATAACAAACCATTGGACAGATTTTCCAACCTTTAAATTCAAAGATTAATCGCTTTTTTCCTGCAGTGAAAACTTTGTCTTCTCCAGCCATTCCAAATAGATGTCGCTTATCGTAATATTCAAAACTACAATTTGGACGCATTAAAACTAATCGATTGAAATATTGATTTTTATCTTTTACGATAAAACTTCCTGCAATCAATGATTTCATGGAAGATGCCTTTCGTGCTAACCATTGCATCGTTTTTCCATCCATTGTTTCAGCCATTGTTTCTACATTCATAGAAAAACCTGTAGTAAACATTTCTGGTAATAAAATAATATCTGTTGGAGATTCTATTTTACTTAATAAACGGTCAAATTTTGCTAAATTCTCTTGTGGATTTTCCCAAACTAAATCTGTCTGAACTAAAGTAATTGAAAGGTTTTCCATTAATTTTAATGTTTTGTAAGGTTAAAATTACAATATAGAAGAATTAAAATGAAAAAACCCTTCTATTAAATTAAAAAAGGGTCAAATGCTTCAAAAGCATTCGACCCTTTTTGATTTGGATATCAAATTTTATAAATCCTTAAAAACCGATAATTCTAAAGCAACTTTATGTTTCCATTCATATTGTTCAGGCGGTTTCATACTGTAATGTGTATATAAGTCAAAATTGATTTGAGCTTTTTGCCAGCCAGCTAAAAATTCTTGAACAAACTGTTCAAACTCTTCTTCTTCACCACATTGAAAATGTTGTTTATCCAATGCATGTTCTAATTTTTTAGCATATAACTGTGTAATATCAAAATGGATTTGTTCATGTTCCAAATGATGGTCTGTGTATGCTTCAGGTTTTACCCATGAAAAATCCTTTTCAAAATAAGCTTCGATTTTATAAATTATTTTTCCATTTTCACAACCTTTCATATGCATAATTCCCGATGAAGTTAATGCTGAAACAGCATCATAATTATAATCAGGTCTTCCTTGAAAATCATCCCAAGTCAATGGTCTATCTTCTGACCAAAGAATTGTATTAGAATCTGGTTTACTACTACTACCAATGATTACAAAGCTTATTAGTATAGCAAAAATTCCTAATTGGCGAATATTCATATTGTGTTTTTGAACATAATCATTTGAAGTTTTTGACTTTAAATGATTACAAGTGTTAAATACTGAGATTAAAAAAGGGTAGATTGTTAGTGAAAATTAAAACCATTAATAGACTAAGGAATATTAGATTTTTATGAATTTAAATTTCGTCCCAAAGGACAGTTTTTAAATCTTTTATTTTATCATTTTCGATTTCAATTCCTTCACTCTCTAATAATTCTTGCATTAAAGTAGGCGTCTTAAAAAAGTTACGTCCTGAAAGTTCTCCTTTTCGATTGACAACTCTATGTGCGGGAACAAAAGGCTCAACTTCACCACATTTATTTAATGCCCAACCAACCATTCTTGCAGAACCTAAACTTAAGCAATTTGCAATTCTACCATAAGTAGTTACTTTACCGAATGGTATTTGACGTGTTACTTCATAAACTTCTTCTATGTAAGTTGGTTTCTCTTTCTTTTTCATAAAAACGACTATTTTTAAGCCAAAATTTGGCATTTTTCAAAATTCTGTGACATAGATATATTTTATAAAAATATATTTTTTCCATATTTAATAGGGTTAAATATAATTCATTTTATCATTGAATTGGTATTATAAACGAAAGTCAAAATATTTAGTTTTGATAAAATCTATTTAAGTGTGCTTTTATTAAACTACTTTAATGAAATGACGAATTATTTCTATTTATTAAAATGAAAGTTTAAAGGACTGAAAGAGAATGTTCATTCATAAAATAAGCTTGTTCATGTAATTTATTCTTTTTTTTGGTTTAAAAAATAGATTTTTGGATTATGAATTT
>CAZEOC010000380.1:0-4140 GCA_964513525.1 uncultured Saprospiraceae bacterium
TCAAAAAATAAGTCCGTAACTACGGCTATGCACTGATTTTTGTGAGTCAATTTGATAAAAAATAAGCTCGATATTAAAAACCCACTTAATTATGTACAAGCACTTTCTTAGATATAATAATGTATCATCCAAGACCAATTTTTAAGATTAATCATTTTAACAATATTACATTTCAACAATATAACTTTATAACCTCAAAAATCTGTACTTTTGCAACTTCACTCAAGCAAATTACTTTTATGAACAAATTTACAAACATATTAATTGCTTTTTTCCTATTATTAACAGCAAGTACTTTTGCACAAACTGCAACTGTTCGTGGTGTCATTCGAGATGATGCAAACGGCGAACCTGTAAGTTTTGCAAGTGTTTTCATTTTAGGTACAACCAATGGAACTTCAACTAATCTTGATGGTTTTTATAGTTTAGATGTTGAACCTGGTGATTACCAATTAGTGGCTACATTTTTAGGGTATGATAGTACAATTACAACAATTAACTTAGTAGCTGGTGAGGTTCTAAATCAATCTATTACACTTACAGAATCCTCAGTTCAATTAACAACAGTTGATGTATCGGCAAGTAGAACAGAAGCAAAAACGGAAGTGAATATTTCCAGTGTTCGAGTTTCTCAAAAACAAATTAAATCTATTCCATCTACAGGTGGTGAAGCAGATTTAGCACAATATTTACAGGTTCTACCCGGTGTTGTATTCACAGGTGACCAAGGTGGACAATTATATATTCGAGGCGGTTCTCCTGTTCAAAATAGAGTTATGATTGATGGAATGACAATTTATAATCCTTTCCATTCAATTGGTTTCTTTTCTGTTTTTGAAACTGAAACTATAAAAAATGTAGAAGTTTTAACTGGTGGATTTAATGCCGAATATGGAGGACGTATTTCAGCGATAGTTGACATTACTACTCGAGATGGAAATAAGAAAAAAATTGGTGGTTTAGTAAGTGCAAGTCCTTTTCAGGCTAAAGCATTAATTGAAGGACCAATAAAGAAATTAGGAGATAATGGAAGTTCCGTTTCTTATATGTTTACTGGAAAACATTCTTATATCAACGAAACTTCAAAAACTTTTTACGACTATATTGATACTGCTGGTTTACCATTTTCTTACACAGATTTATATGGAAAACTTTCCTTTAATGGCGGAAATGGAAGTAAATTAAATTTATTTGGTTTTAATTATACAGATAGAGTTAACTATACAGATATAGCAGATTTAGGTTGGACCGCTAATGGTGTCGGAACAGATTTCACGATTATACCAGGAAGTTCAAAAATGATTATCGGTGGTGACTTTGCCTATTCTAATTATGATATCGAAATTATAGAAAACGATGATTCTCCTCGTCGTAGTTCAATTGGAGGTTTTAATGCTGGTTTAGATTTTACTTATTATGGTGATGATAGCGAATTCAAATATGGTTTTGATGTAACCGGAAATCGTACAGAGTTTGAATTTACCAATCCTTTTGGAAATAGAATTAGTGAAATTCAAAATACAACAGAATTAGCAGGATTTATGAAATTCCGTAAATCTTTAGATAGATTAGTTATCGAACCAAGTGTTCGTTTTCAATATTATGCATCTATTTCTGAAGCTACTTTTGAACCACGTTTAGGTGTAAAATTTAATGCTTCTGACCGTTTACGTTTCAAATTCGCAGGTGGATATTATACACAAGATTTAATTAGTGCGGTAAATGAACAAGATATAGTGAACTTATTTGTTGGTTTTATTTCCAGTCCATCAGATGTGTTAGATGTTACAACTGGAGTTGATGCAGATAGCCGATTACAAAAATCATATCATGCAATCGCTGGTGTAGAAATAGATATTACAGATAATATTGGTTTAAATGTAGAACCATATTATAAAGCATTCCCTCAGTTAATTTCATTAAACAGAAATAAAGAAAGTGTAGATGAACCTAATTTTATTACAGAATCTGGTTACGCACAAGGAATTGACTTTTTATTACAATATCAATCTAAAGATATTTTCATTTGGACAGCATACTCTTTAGGCTATGTTAGAAGAAATGATGGAGAACAAGAATATCCTACGCATTTTGACCGTCGTCATAATCTAAATTTCATTTTCACTTACCAATTTGGTAAAGATGATAGCTGGGAAACAAGTGCAAGATGGAATTTTGGTTCAGGATTTCCTTTTACTTTAACACAAGGATTTTATACAGATATGCCGTTTACCAACGGACTTGATACTGACATTATTCAAGAAAACGGTAATTTAGGAATCATCTATGCAGATGAAAGAAACTCTGGCCGTTTACCATATTATCACAGAATGGATTTATCTATCAAGAAAACTATTGAATTCAGCAAAACAAGCACGATGGAAATTACAGCAAGTGTTACCAATGCTTATAACCGTGAAAATATTTTCTATTTTGATAGAATTGAATATGAACGAGTTAATCAATTACCAATCATTCCAAGTTTAGGTGTGATTTATAAGTTCTAATAGATTAAGTTGAGATTATTATAAAAGCGTCAAATGATTAGGTCATTTGGCGCTTTCTATTTAGTCGTCAATTTAAAAATAGCTTCATTCTCTGTTACTGTTGCTTTATCGCCAGCAAGAATCTTAGACAATACAATACTTATAGAATCATTATAATGAAATGGGTCACCATAATTATCCTTATTTTCTGTCATTTCATTAGCGAAATTAAAATCATAAAAATTGGCATTCAAAGATTTTATAGATGCTAAAAAAACTTGATATTCATTCTCTAAAGAATAATCATTTACTCTATTTTGTAAATCAACATGATTTGGAGGAATAAAAAAGGTCAATTCAATATTTTCTGATTCACAATAAGCAACAATTTTCTTTAATTCATCAAAATATTCTGTACCAAAAGTATAATTTTTTAAATAATGAGCAGCCGTATTTTCTAACTGATATTTCCAAAACTCTGCCTTATTTCCTTTAGGTTTTCCGACTTGAACAGTTTGATTAGTAATTAATGATTGCAATATTTTAAAACTTGATTTCAAACAATATTTACTGGTCAAATAGCTGACTATTGAACTTTTAATTTCGATTGCCTCTCCTACTCTATTTTTATTATTTAATTTATTCGTTAGATTAAAACTTAAGCCAAAATAAATCGATTTCAAATCATGGTTTTCGGACAAATACCAAAAAGTTTCGATTGCTTCAGGAATTGTTCCGCCTCCATAAGCCAAATTAATAGCTGATAGATTTTTCACTTGTCCTAATACATCGGCATTTAATGCTTTTGCTCTCGAATCGCCCAAAATCACTATATCCGAAGGATTATATTCAAATTGAGGTAATTGATATAATGGATAATTATGCTTATAAGAAATCGCATATTTTAATTGTTTCCATTCCTGATTATCTTCTTGTCGAAGTAAATTATAAGCATCGATGTAAATCAAGCCAATTGTAATTAATACAAAAGGAAATAGAAATAATAAACTTGATTTTATAAAACTTTTCATGCTTTGTTTTTACAAATTATTCAATCCTAAAACTGAAAATAAATGAACTCTTGTTGATTCCCCGAAAACCAAAATATCATAATTATGATTCCATAATAAAAAAGCCACCTTACCGTTCGGTTAAATTTAAGTGGAAATCTTTCAATTGCATATTGATCTGATCTACCTAACCATTCTATGATTAAAAAAAATAGAATTAACAAAATTGTATTTGGTACTAAGTCGCCAGCATACAATTTTGGCATTTCAAATAATGATTCTGAAAAGATTCCTTTGAGATAAAAAATCGCATCAGCAACAGAATCCGCTCTAAAAAATATCCAAGCTAAAACCGTTAATACAAAAGTATTTGCCATTCCAAGAAACTCTCTAAAAGTTGGTAAATACCTTCCTTCTGCAATAAGATTTGTATTTCGACGATTTCTTTTTAATAATAATAAGGGTAGAAAATACAGCGCATTCAAGAAACCCCAAATGATAAAAGTCCATTTCGAACCGTGCCAAAACCCACTAACAATAAAGATGACAAATGTATTTCTCACTTTCATCATTGTTCCTCCTCGGCTTCCGCCTAATGGAATATATAAATAATCTCGAAGCCAAGTAGAAAGAGAAATATGCCA
>CAZEOC010000381.1:0-4134 GCA_964513525.1 uncultured Saprospiraceae bacterium
GAATAACAATATAAGCATTGTCATTTTCTGGACCATATTCTTTAATGTTTGCTTGTTTTGCGCCTGCTACTTTGTCTATTGGCGGAACTATTGTATAACCAACCGAGCCGTTTTTAAAGCCAGCTACATGATAAGCATAGGTTGGCTTATTAGTTTCCACAAAGTAAGGTGTTCCTTTAGTTCCACTTAGATTTACAATATGATATTCACCAGCATTAATGGTTGCCACTATACTTCCATCAACTTTGACTTGCGTTTGATTTTCAACAGCTAGTATCATTCCATAATCTGCATCATTGGCTTGTGCACCTCTTCTAAGTAAGACATATTCTCTACCAATCCAAGTAATTGGCATAATGGTTTCTGCACCAGATGCTGTCCAGTTATCGTCTACTGAAAATGCTGGATTACCCGTGTTCAAATGTCCTGCATTTACTGCAATTGGTTTATCAGAAGTTATTAATGTTCCTTCAAAAAATTGGTCTTCATTATGTGGTTGTACCAAATAGGTTTCGCCTAGATTTAAAGTGACGGTAGTGACAGAACTATTTAATCCTTTTAAATCCTTACCATTATTATTGAAAGTAACGGATGTGTTATCTTCTGTTGCCATTACGGAAATGAAGTGAAACTCATTGTTCGTAGAATTTACAACAGTCTTAACTGGTGTAATTACTCTAAAGGCTTTTCCAAGATTAGAGTGTTCTTTGAATGGAATAACCATTGAACTGGAGAAAAACTCATTTGTAAATATTCCTTCTATTGGTCTGTCTGATGTAATGATAAAACCTTCATCATTTTCAACTTGATTTATATCAGTTGTAGATAAGTAGGTATTGTTTAAAGAAACTGTTTTTAAACTATCTTTATTTACTGTAATGTCATTATTGTAAGAATTATTTTTATTTCTAATATTAATCGTAGCCGTTGGATAAGCTGTTGTAATGTATAATTTCTTATTTGCTGTATGTATTCCGTTATCCCAAATTGGAGGCATAAAGTAAGTGTATGTTCCAATATTTGTCAAAGGTATTGGCAATGAATCACAATCAATATCAAGGTTATCAATAAGTCCGTCTGCATCATCATCAATACCATTATTACATATTTCAGCTGTTACGTTCAATGTAACTAGAGCTGTATCTCGAACACCATATGTATCTTCAATTACATAATAAAACTGATCTGCTCCACCTAATGGAGTATATTCAATTATATCATCAAAATAAATATTTGGTGTTCCATTATCTATAATGGTTAAAGGACTACCATTTGTACTTAGATTATTAGAAGCATCAGAACCAGCACTTACAATTCTTATAGAATCACATGATAAAGGATCTCCGTCTGGTGTTCCTTGATTTAAAACATCTAAAATATTCAAGCCTCCAACAAATGAAAAATCATCATCTTCTGCTATTGGTTTTTCATTTATAAATACGTCAATTCTTATTTCTTTGGTGTAACCAGCAGCATTTTCAACAACTATAATAATTTCATCCATTCCACAAGTCGAACTAGAAGTATAAGTTATAGTTGAATCTGCAAAAGTTACAGATCCATTGGTTGCTGTTGCACTAAAAACACTATGAGGTGCAGAACAACTTATCAATTCTAATGTATGATTGATTGTAGTATTAGCATCAATAGTATCTAAAAAATAAAAATTAGTTAATGATAAATCATGCGGATTTACCGCATCAATTGCGTATTCATAACTTGTTAAAAATCCAAAACCACCTGTCAAGCCAGTATTTCTACTAACTATCATTCCAAACATAAATGGTTCATCACTTTCAATTGTATTTAAACCATTTGCAAAATCATTATCTAGTAATAATACAACAGAATAATTAGGCTTTCCTGTAACTGCTGTTGCTGTTCCATAGTTAGTATATGGTTGTCCTCTAAATTTCAAAGAACTTAATCCTGCATTATTAATAATAATATAACCATCCGTTGTTCCTGCAAATTTGTCAAACTCTAAATACCTAGCACCTGCACAATTAGAACTAATAGTTGGAACAACTGCCCTTCCAACTTCTCCTCCTGCCTGCCCTGACACATGATACACATAAGCATTATTTGAGGTTTCTATAAAGTAAGGCGTTCCTTTAGCACCTGTCAATGGAATTTCATAATAATCCCAAGCATTAATGGTTGCTACTGGTGTAGCGTTTCCATTAACAAAAATATCTGTATTGTTTTCTACACCAACTACGATTGCATAATCTGCAACAGAAGGAGTAGTAGAACCTCTTACTATAATATATTCATTACCAACAGAATGTATCGGAATGGTCTGATCTACTCCTCCATCTGCATTTGTGGTTCCTGGTACAATTGTATGTTGAGAACCAGAATTAACTGTAATTGGCTTATCTGCTGTAATCAGTAAGTTTCCAAAAAACTCATCTGCGTCCTTTGGCTGTACCATATAAGTTTCGCCCCAATCAAGTGTTACAGTATGTTGATTGTTTGGTAGATTTCGAAAACCTTTTGTTCCATTATCAAATGTGATTGTTGTATTATTCTCTGTTGCCATCACAGAAGCAAAGTGTAATTCATCTTCAGATACATTTATAAATGTATTTGTTTGTGTTGCTACACGGAAAGAATAACCTAATGCTTCACGTCCTTTTCCTGTTAATAAAAATGAATTGAAATTATCACCAAGATCATAAAACACATTAATTGGCACATCAGAAACTATAATGAAACCTTCATCATTTTGAACAGAATTTACATCTTGTGATTGTAATCTTGTCGTATTTATTTCTACTGGCATTCCTTGAGCAACCGTAGTAGTTTGATTGAATGAAGTTCCATTTGCTGTTTGTATCGATACATTCGCCAATGGATAAGAAGTAGTTAGTTTCAAATAACCTGGTGAAAATCGAGTATTATTTTTCCAAATTGATGGAATAAAGTAAGTATATGCTGTATCAATAGGGATTGAAAAACTAGGGCAATCTCCATCGTATTCATCAATTAATCCATCACCATCATCATCTACACCATTAGAACAATTTTCTACCGCTGAGAACATCATCAAAAATGTTGGACTATTTAATACTAGATTTGACAATCCTGGATTAGAAACTGTTACTGTGTAAGCTCCAATATTTGCTGCAGAAAAATTCGGAATAGTATAAAAAGGTGTATTTGTTGTCGCAACCAATACGCCATTCTGGTACCAATTATAAACATTTGTTGTAATTCCAGGATCTATTCCTAAATCGAGTGTTACTGAACTTCCTGCTGATGGTACAACTAACGTACTATCTAAGCCATTTAGTAACGTATTTTGTGGAGAATATACAAATTGACTTGCACTTGAATTACCACTGATAAGTGAATTATTTGCAGAGAAATTTTCTAAAATATCACTTATTGTAAAATCGTTATTCTGTATTTCTAAACTAGCAAGGTTTAATAATGTACTAGAATAGTCAGGTATAACTCCTGAAAGACTATTACTACTTACATTTATCGTTTCTAATAATGTTGCAAATTCAAATGTAGGTAACGTTCCAGATAATTGATTTTCTTCTAAGTTGAGATTAGTTAAATTCGGTAAACCTGTAAAATTCGGAATTGAACCTTCCAATTTATTATTACTTAAATCTAAATAAAGAAGGTTTGACAAACTAAAATTAGGGATTGTTCCACTAAATTCATTATCACTTAAATTTAAATATAACAGATTTGGATTAGTTGAAAAATCGGATAAAGTTCCTGTGAGGTTGTTCGAAGCACCATTTACTGTCAATGTTTCCAACATTGGCAAATTCATGTTACTCAAAGTACCACTTAGATTATTATCATTTAATGCTAATGTAGTTACACAACCTGCTGCATTTACACTTACACCATGCCATGTATCAATTGGTGTGCTAAAATCCCACGGAGTTCCAGCATTCGGAATAGAACAAGGCGAAGTTAAGCAGTCAAATGAAGTTGCAGAGTACGTCCAATTTGCACCATTATTAGTATTATATAAATTGACTAACGCTAACGAGTCGCTGCTTCTATCTGTGTAAATTTTAATCGGATTATTATCATAAGCATATTCACAAGTTCCATCACTGTTTCTAACATAAGCATTATATGTTCCTGCATCAAGAGCTGAAA
>CAZEOC010000382.1:0-4115 GCA_964513525.1 uncultured Saprospiraceae bacterium
TTTTTTAAATTTAGAAGAGACAATTGCCGCTTTTTTAGTAGAAACAAGTGAAGGCGTCGTTTTAGTAGAAACTGGACCTCATTCTGTTCATCACAATTTGGAAAAAGCAGTTGAAAATTGTGGCTTCAAATTATCCGATATTCAGCATGTTTTTATTACACATATTCATTTTGATCATGCTGGAGGTGCTTGGGCTTTAGCAAAACAAGGTGCAACTATTTATTTGCATCCTTTTGGAAAACGACATTTGGGCGAACCTTCAAAATTATATGCTTCCGCAAAACGAATTTATAAAGATAAAATGGAAACGCTTTGGGGAAAAATGGAAGCGATTGAGGAGCAATTATTGAGAACCGTGGAACAAGGAGAACAGATTGTAATTGGTGATAAAACATTCACCGCACATCATACGCCTGGTCATGCGGTACATCATATTGCTTGGCAAGTTGATGATGTCTTATTTGCTGGTGATGTTGCTGGGGTGAAAATTGGAAAAGGAATGGTTGTGCCACCTTGCCCACCACCAGATATTAATATAGAAGATTGGAAAAGTTCTATCGAATTAATGCGAAATTTAGATATTTCAGCTTTGTATTTGACACATTTTAATAAAATTACAAATGTGTCTGCGCATTTAGATAATTTAGAATTTATTTTGCAAGATTGGGCAGATTGGATGAAACCACATTTTGAAAAAGGAACACCACAAAGTGAAATTGTTCCTCAGTTTATGGCTTATACAAAGCAACAATTATTAAATTTCGGACTCAATGAAACCGAAGTAGAACAATATGAAGCTGCAAACCCATCATGGATGAGTGTAGCAGGTTTAATGCGTTATTGGAAGAAAAAAAGTTAGAATAAACTCACCTCAACCCTTCTCTTGAAAAAGAGGGGCTTAAAATCGTAACTCGGCAAAAATTATAAAGTTGAGTGTTGCTCCCCTCTTTTTTAAGAGAGGGGTTGGGGGTGAGTACAAGTATAAAATATGAAATTATCCGTAATTATTGTTAATTATAATGTAAAGTACTTCTTGGAGCAAGTCTTGCACTCGGTTCGTCGAGCTGCAGAAGGCTTGGCAGTTGAGGTATTTGTCGTTGATAATAATTCGGTAGATGAATCTGTGGCAATGATTCAGGAAAAATTTCCAGAAGTCATTTTGATTGCGAATAAAGAAAACACTGGTTTTTCGATTGCGAATAATCAAGCCATTCGAGTATCAAAAGGCGAATATGTTTTGCTTCTAAATCCCGATACAGTTGTAGAAGAAGATACTTTTTCTAAGGTAATTCAATTCATGGATGAGCATCAAGATGCTGGCGGTTTAGGGGTGAAAATGATTGATGGTTCAGGTACTTTTTTGCCAGAATCAAAAAGAGGTTTTCCTTCGCCTTGGGTTGCTTTCTGTAAAACAACTGGCTTATCTAAGTTTTTTCCAAATTCGCCAACTTTCAATCAATATCATTTAGGTTATTTAGACAAAGATAAAACGCATGAAATTGATGTACTTTCAGGTGCTTTTATGCTAATGCGAAAATCTGTATTAGACGAAATTGGTTTATTAGACGAAACCTTTTTCATGTACGGAGAAGATATTGATTTATCCTATCGGATTGTAAAAGCGGGTTATAAAAATTACTACTTTGCAGATACTACAATTATTCATTATAAGGGAGAAAGTACCAAAAAAGGGAGTTTGAATTATGTTCGTACTTTCTATAATGCAATGATAATTTTTGCTCAAAAACACTTTGAAGGAGAACAAGCGAAATTGTATGTTTTCATGCTTAAAGTGGCTATTTATTTAAAAGCTTTTTTAACCTTAATTACCAATTTCTTGCAAAAAGCAATCGCTCCAATTTTAGATGCTATTTTGATAGTTTTAGGAATGATTTTGCTAAAAGACTTTTGGGAAATTCGATTTTATGATAATCCAGATTATTATCCAGAATATTTCAATTATTTTAATATTCCACTTTATACGGGAATTTGGTTAACAACGATTTATTATAGTGGCGGTTATGATAATCGTAAAAATTGGGGAAAAATAGTACGAGGTGTTTTCGTTGGAACAATACTATTAGCGGCTGTTTATGGTTTTTTAGAAGAACAATATCGAACATCTCGAATTTTAATTTTAATGGGCGCAACTTGGGCAGGAATTGCGACAATTGGCTGGCGAGTAATTTTACAAATTATTCAAAATAGAGATTTTAGTTTCACAACCGGTGAAATTAAAAATTTCATTATCGTTGGGGATGAATTAGAAAGTAAACGAGTTTTGAATTTGGTTCGAGCGGCAGAAGTTTACAATAATTTCATAGGAACAGTTTCTCCAAATCAAGTATTTAACAATCAAGAGTTTTTAGGCGGTTTCCATCAGTTAGATGAAATTGTACAGATATATAAAATCAATGAAATTATCTTCTGTTCTAAAGATGTTCCAGCTTATGAAATCACTAAATGGATGACAAAAATTGGTGGTTCGGTGGAATATAAAATTGTCCCAGAAGAAAGCCTAAGTATCATCGGAAGTCGAAGCAAGAATACTGCTGGACAGCTTTATACGATAGAAGTTCAATTTAATATTATTCAACCAATGCACCAACGAAACAAACGATTTCTTGATGTAATATTTAGCTTATTTTTATTGCTCTCCTTTCCTATTAGTTTTCTAATTATTAAACAGAAATTAGGACTGATTAAGAATATTTTTGCCGTTTTATTCCGACAAAAATCATGGGTTGGTTATTTTAAAAATGAAGATTCACATAAAGATTTACCCAAAATTAGAAAAGGTGTTTTGTCACCAATTGATGGCTTGAAAAATTTAAAAATTACAGATTCAACGATTCATCGACTTAATCTTTTGTATGTTAAAGATTATTCCGTTTACAATGATTTGGAGATTTTGAGACGAGGTTTTAAAAATTTGGGCAATTAATTTATAGTTTAAAATCATCAAAGGTTTTTCCATCATATTTATAAACACCGTTTAGAGTTCCAGACCAAATATTTCCATTACTATCCTCTAAAATTCCAAAAAACATACCTTCTCCAGTTTTGATTTCCGTAGGATTTATCGCTTTATTTTCTAAAGTTGTTGCAGCATATTTCGATAATGTCCAACCTTGAATAGGCGAACTTTGGGAACTTGTCCAAATGTTTCCTTCACTATCTTCATAAATATATCCGACAAAATCTTTTGTATAATTTGTAAATTCCTTGTCCTTGTAACACCAAAGTCCACCATTTCCTCCAAGCCAAATATTTCCATTTTTGTCTTTGATAATATGTCGAATATTAGCAAAAGGATTTCCTAAATCATCTATAATTTTCGTGAAGGTTTTCCCATCATAAATAGAAGCATATCCTCGAGTTCCGAACCAAAAAGTTCCTTCATCATCTTCAAGAATTGAATTGATATCATTATCTTCTAAGCCTTGTACAGTCGTAAAATTTTGAAATACTTTTCCATCATAACAAGTTGCACCGCCTAATGTACCAAACCAAATATTCCCTTTTTTGTCTTCATAGATATTGGTGACACTATCATTTGCAAGTCCTTCTTTAGTCGTGAAATTTTGGAACGTTTTTCTATCATAATAATAAACGCCCGAACCAATCGAACCGAACCAAAAATCACCTTTAGTATCTTCTAAGATTGAGAAAAAGCGACTTTTAGTTTCCGCTTTTGTAATATTCATAAAGGAATTTCCATCATATTTAATAATACCGCCAAAGGTAGCAAACCAAATATTTCCATTGCTATCTTCGATAATCGTCCGCGTAATTACATTAGGCGCATTCTCAACTTTTGCGATGTCCATTTTCATAATCGACGGAGCAATACTTACAGACGGATACTTTAATTCTGGTTGATGAATCTCATTTTTCTCCTTACAAGAACCCAATAAAATTAGTATTAAAACCAATAAATAATTGCTTATATCTTTGTTCATAGTTGATTTTTTTGATCGGTATTTTAAGAAGAATTTGAAAATAAAATTAAGTACCTAATAGGTCAAAATCTGATAAAAATAAAATGGCTTGCGCCAAATAATTGCACTCACCGATTGTAAATACCGATAGGTAAAGCCGTATCGTGTACCAAA
>CAZEOC010000383.1:0-4098 GCA_964513525.1 uncultured Saprospiraceae bacterium
ACCAACATTTCCTTCTCCATTTCCAGAACCAAACATCCACCAATCCGCAGTTGAATTATCAGAATAAGAAATTTCAAAAACAGATTCAACTCCATGTTCATTACTTGTAAGGAAAATATTTGCAAAATTTGGTTCTAAACTGTATAAACCAGAATTAATTACTTCGTCTAAAACAGTAGCCGCAGATGACATTTTTCCATCATCATTTTGAAATAAAATTACTCGCCCTAACAATCCTTGTGCTGCACCTTTTGTAATTCTACCTAATTCATTTCCACTAACAGTTTCTGGTAAGTTAGCAATTGCATCATTCAAATCTTGCTCTATCTGTGGATATATTTCTGACCCATCAGTCTGATTTACAGTATAATAACCATCTGAACTTAAAGTATTAGTTATCAAAGGAACACGACCAAACAAACGGACTAAATCAAAGTAAAACTTTGCTCTCAAAAATTTAGCTTCTGAGATAGTTCTTGCTTTGAATTGTGGTGTTACGCCTTCTATTCCTTCAATTTTTTCTAAGAATAAATTCGCACGATAAATTCCTCTATAATTTTTATTCCAAAATCCCCATTGTGGTCCTAAGTCAGGATTCAATGTAAATGCATCCCAAGCAACCCAACTCGGCTGATCAGAAGCATCACTTCCGCCAGCATAACAGTCGTCAGAAGCTGCATCTAATAATGGACGAAACATTGTAAATCCACCTTGATCATTCCATTGCAATACATCATAAACCGCAACTAAGGCTTCAAATGCTTGTTCTTGATTTTGATAATAATTTGATTCTAAAACCCGTCCAACTGGCGTAACTTCTAAAAACTCTTCGCTACAAGAAGTCAATAAAATGACGGCAAATATGATAATTAATTTATTTTTCATTTTTATTTAATAATCGGTGATTGGTAATTGGTAATTAGTAACTGGTTTTTACGCCAATCACTAATTACCAATCATCAATCACCATTTTCGATTACTCAAAAGTTACATTTACACCTACAGAATACATTCTTGCTTGAGGATAACTTCCTCTATCCACTCCAGAATCAATTTCTGGATCAAAACCGCTATAATCTGTGATTGTTAATAAATTATTAGAAGCTACATATAAACGAGCTTTTGCAATACCTACTTTACTTGAAAAATCTCTTGGTATAGTGTAACCAATTTGAGCAGTTTTAATACGGAAGAAAGAACCGCTCTCTACATAAAAAGTAGAACTTCGAGCGAAGTTAATATTTTCATCTGCATAAGTTAATCGAGGATAAAAATCAGAAGTTCCTTCTCCAGTCCAACGACCTAATGCAGTTGCTGGCATATTTGATTTTGGTAAATCATAACGACGGCTTGCATTGAAAATAGAATTTCCAGCTACACCTTGACAGAATACTACCAAATCAAATCCTTTATAAGTCACATCAACTGTGAATCCATAAGTCCAAGTTGGTGTAGGATCACCAATCATTCCTCTATCATCTTCATCAAAAACACCATCTTCATTAGTATCTAAAAAACGAATATCTCCAGGTACCGCATCTGGTTGTAATAATAATCCATCAGTTCCTGTATGTGCATCAATTTCTGCTTGATTTTGGAAAATGCCGTCTGCTGTATAACCGTATAAATAACCAATCGGTAAACCTTCCGTAATACGAGTTATTTCAATATTCTGAGTTCCCCAACCAGCTCCACGTACAAAACCAGCTTCATTACCAATTACAGTCACTTCATTTTTTACATATGAAATATTACCGTTGATATTCAAATTCAAATCACCAAAAGTATTCCCATAACCTAATTCTAAATCGATACCTTTATTATTCATTGTACCAACATTTGCAGTTGGCGCATTATTACCAATATATGCAGGTAATGGTGGCGTCGTTTTCATATCAATAGTATTCTGAATATAAGCATCTATTGTTAATGAATAATGCTTAAATAAACGCATATCCAAACCAACATTAATTTGCTCAACTGTTTCCCAACGTAAATCTGGATTTGAGATTTGATTTGGAGAAACACCATTTGTTAATCTATCGCCTGAACCAAAAGTATAATTACGTCCACCTCCAACAGTAGAAACATATTCTAAAGAACCTGCTGCATCATTTCCATTTCGTCCCCAACCAGTTCTTAATTTCATATAATTCACAGCATTGGTTTTTGGAAAGAATTCTTCATCTGTAATATTCCAACCTGCTGAAACTGATGGGAAATATCCCCAACGATAATTCGTACCAAAGTTCGAAGAAGCATCTGCACGCATAATCGCGGTCAATAAATATTTCCCTTGATAGTTATAATTTAATCTTGAGAAATAAGATTCAATCGCATAACGTTCCCAAAATCCACCATAAACTTGTTCACTTTCTTCATTTCTTGCATAATCTATTGTTGCTGCACTTGCATCTTGTGTTGGTACATCTCTTTTGTTTCCGCCCATATACATTCCGTTTGTAGCTTGAGCTGAATGACCTGCCAATACAGAGAATGAATGATCTTTTTGGATATCAAAATCATAACTAATTGTATTATCAAAAATCCAAGTGAATCCTCTATTAATACCAACTCCAACATAATTTGTATCTAATACATTCGTTGTATTCAAATAATGTGCAGGTGTGAAATCATTATTTCCCCAATAGGCTAAATCACTACCAAAACTACTTCTTACTTTCAAGTTTTCGATAATTTCAAACTCGCCATAAACAGTAGAAACAAATTTATCTGCCCAACCTAAACCATTTTGGATAGAAGCTGAAGCAACAGGATTTACAATCTCTGAAGTTACATAAGGTGAAATACCATAAATTCCGCCTTCGCCAGTCACTAAATCCGGACGTAATGTACCACCGACAGAATATGGTGCTTGTGCTAATACAGTTTCATCGGTTTCGTATAATGGTGTAATTGGATCTATATTCAAAGCACGACCAAGTGTTCCTCCAAATTCAGAATTAGCGGAAATGCCACGAGATTCATTGCGAGTATAAGCCGCATTTATTCCAACTTTCAATCTATCATTTACTTGTGCATCTAAATTCAATCTTGCGCTTAAACGTTTATAGTTCGATTTGTCTTGAGCGACAATTCCATCTTGTTGAAAATAATTCACTGAACTATAGTAAGTAATTCTATCCGATCCACCAGAAACATTAATTTCATTACTACTAATTGGAGCATTATAATAGAAAACTTCATCTTGCCAATCCGTTCCTTCACCATATTGATCAGGATCTGTAAAAAGTATTGCTTGACCAGAAGCTGCTGCCATTTCATTTTGAATTATCGCATATTCTCTACCATTCAACATTGGAATTTTTTTCCAAGGATTCTGCACTCCATAATAAGCATTATAATTAACAGTTGCACTTCCTTTTTTTCCTTTTTTTGTCGTAATGATAATTACTCCGTTTGCACCTCTTGCTCCATAAATAGCTGCAGAAGCTGCATCTTTTAAAACTTCAATTGATGCAATATCATTTGGATTTAAATAATCAATTCCACCTCCAATCACAACACCATCAACAACATAAAGTGGATTAGAACCATTAATAGAAGAAGTACCCCGAATTCGAACAGTAGAACCAGAACCTGGCGCTCCAGAACTTTGAGTTACTCGAATACCAGAAGTTCTTCCTTGCAAAGCTTGTTCTACACGTCCGATTTGCATATCTTCCAAATCTTCCCCTTTTACTTGTGAAATAGAACCTGTAACATTACTTTTCTTCTGTGTACCATAACCAACAACAACAACTTCATCCATATCAAGCCCTTCTGATAAGGAAATATTAATTACCGTTTTTCCATTGATTTCTACTTCCTGAGTATTGAAACCAACATAAGAAATCACTAATGTTGTTGCATCCGCAGGAACTTTGATAGAATACTTACCATCTAAATCTGTCATTACACCTTGTGTAGTGCCTTTTACAGAAACAGAGGCTGCAACCAAAGGTTCGTTATCTTCTAAACTGGTAACAACACCCGTTATTGTACTTTGAGCGAGCATAAAACTCGACCAACTTAATGCTACAAATAGCATTAAAATGTGTTTTAATCCCATAATTTGGTTTATTTAGTAAACTTGAT
>CAZEOC010000384.1:0-404 GCA_964513525.1 uncultured Saprospiraceae bacterium
ACGACAAATAAACTTCTTAAGTTGACGACATTCCGATAAAACCAAGTTATAATATAATTATTTCTCTATAAATATTGTGAAATCATCTAATTTGATATCTCGAATTTCTCCATTACAGTTTTTTATTAAATGCCCTAAAAGGTACGGGCTTTTCTCATCTTTTCCTAAACGAATAGACATATAACATTCCTCATCTTGAAAATCAAGATATTCCGCAACAGGATAAGAAACACCAGTTTTTGGATTTTCATCACTTTCAGAACCCCAATAAAAAATTGGTACAATCGTCGCTTGACCTTCAAATTTTTCAGAAGTTTTACCAAATTCTACCATTTCAATTTCATAATCAATTGTTGTTTGGTTAATTCTTTCAATTTTTAGTGCAATTGCTAAATCGTCTTTCT
>CAZEOC010000384.1:414-4095 GCA_964513525.1 uncultured Saprospiraceae bacterium
AAGAGCATCGGCCGTGCCAACGAAGTTAAGTTCTTGCTTTCTTCCGCTTCTTCTATAATTTTTAGTGCAATTGCTAAATCGTCTTTCTTAGCAGTTAATACAGTATATTTATCCATTATAGGAAACTCTGGAAATAGGATTGTATCTGTATTTTCAATGAATAAATTTCCATCTAAAGTGATATTCTCAAGTGGTAATTCTCTTAATCCTTTTAAAAAATCAGCATCATAATCCGCTTCATTTTTGATGGTTAAATTAGAAATTTTATCATTTGTTGGAATCGTTGTTGTTTCTGCTATTGCTTGGATTTGACTTTCTTGTTCTGTTGCAATTTCTTGTTTACAGCTTATTATTAAGATAAATAAACAAAAGTAAATAACTTGCCTTTTTATCATTTTCGTGATTTTTATTCTATTTGATATATCTCCTTGGAATATCGTTTCCTATTCCATCTTTCAACCAAAAGTAATTATTAATTGTAGCAATTGCTCCTCCAACTACAAATATTCCAATAATTAGCCAACGTTGTTTTGTAGTTGGCACTTTATAAATCTGATAAGCAATTATAAAAAATAGAATTATTGCAATTCCACTTAAAATCATTGAAAGGAAAGGATTCATTCCCATCATAGAATATCGCCATAAAAAGATTAGTAAAATTAAAAACAGGAAAATGAGAATTGTGGTAATAATTATTCGTTTCATAATTCTTCTTTTTCATCAGGAATAAAAATAGAATTTGCTTTTTCATTTAAAGATGCTTTTTATTTGAAATAAAATTTATATCAAAAACATTCCTATTCAACCAAAGGCTTTCGCCAAACCTTCACCAAAATATTTCCATTATTCCTCGCTACAATTACAGCAGAATTTTCTCCAATTTCCATCATTTTCATTCCTCGAATTTCGCCTGAAAGTGTCCAACCACTTTTTCGAGGTTCAATATCTTTGAAATTCCCTTTTCCGTCACCTTGTAAGTAATTTCCATAACTCGCATCGTAGCGACCAATTTTTGGAACAACATTATAAAAATTACCACCTAAAATAATATCTTGATTTCCATCGCCATCAAAGTCTTGAATCAAGATACTTTTGGTTGGTGCAAATTGTGCTTCGATTGGCAAAGCATGAATGATGAAATTTCCATTGTTATTTTCTATCCAAACCGTTTGTAATTCAGTAGCGGTCAATTTTGTAGCTTTCGCTAATTGTGATTTATCAAATACATTTTCAATCGAGCTTTCTGCATATTTATCATATCTTAAATAGGATTTTCTTTTCCCTGGCAATTGCGAAATGAATTCATCTTGTGAAGCAAATGGATAAGCTTTTTCTCCATTATAATAACATAACATTTGTTCGAGTCCACCATTCTCATCAAAATCATGGACATACATTGATAAAGGTTTTTTAGAACTTGCGGTCAAATCACAATTCAAGCCATGATTCCCAACTACAAAATCTAAATCTCCATCATTATCCAAATCAGCAGCTTTGATTGTATTCCAAAAACCATTAGAATTTTCAATTTTTAATTTTTCATTTTCAATTAATTGACCATTTTGATTTTCAAAGATTCGAATCGGCATAAATTCACCGACTATAATTAAATCATCATCATTGTCCTTATCATAATCTGCCCAAATTGCATCGGTTACCATTCCAAGGTTTTGAAATTCAGCAGATTTTAAAGGCATAAATTCACCTTTTCCATTATTAATTAATAAAGTCGAACTCGGTGCAATTCCATATTGACCAGAAATCACTCGGTTACCAATAAACAAATCTAAATCACCATCTTTATCAAAATCATTCGCTCGAACGCATGAACCATTTCCATTAGAATAAATCTCATTCGGGGATTTTTCAAAATTCCCTTTTCCATCATTTATATATAAACGGTCGGTTAAAGCGTCCGCATTTTCAGCCCATTCATTTCCACCAGAAACAACAAATAAATCTAAATCTCCATCATTATCTGCATCAAAAAAAGTTGCATCAACATCTTCTGTTTCAGTATCAAAAATTTGTCGTTGAGTCGCAAAAAAGTATTTATTGTTTTTGAATCTTAAATTATGTAATCGACCACTTAGACCTTTTGCTCCACCAATAAAGACATCTTCCATTCCGTCACCATCTACATCACCAATTGCCAAAGCTGGACCTTCGGTTGATAATCCGTGCGTCATTAATCGTTGAATACTGAAATCTGAAAATTGATTTTCTTGGTGAACAATTGTATTTCCAATTTCTTTAGTTGCATCTAAAAATGCTGGATTAACTGGTTTCTGTGGTGTATAAACAAAGAATTTTTCTGCATTTTCTTGTTTGAAAATAATAGTTTGATTAGCTGAAACTTGTGTTTTGGTTTCATAAATTCCATTATTCCAAATAACAGTAATTGAATCAATGACTTTAATATTTCCTAAACCAAAATTCAAATTATAATCTACCGAAGATTGAAAACCTCTTGTTGGCGATTGTTCTTGATAATAGGTTTTTCCTTGATGTTGAATAAATACTTTTGCACCGATTCCGAAAGAGTTTTGATTTTCTCCCTTTAGTTTTACTTTTAAATAATTGGCTTTTTCGTTGGTATTATTATTATAAATTTTTGCAGCTTCATTAATATTATTGGTAATAATTTCCATATCGCCATCGCCATCTAAATCTGCATAAGCTGCCCCGTTTGAAATGCCGATATGTTCTAAACCCCAACTTTTTGTAACGTTTTCAAATTGTAAATCACCTTTATTTTGATAACAATAATTAGATACTTTTCCGCTCGGCATCTGATTTGCAATTTCTAAATCCGTAGCATTTTGTTGAACAATTCCACTCGATTGAAATTTTAAATAATTCAAATCATTTGGACGACGATAAATTCCATTCGTGATAAATAAATCTTTGAATCCATCATTATCTAAATCAGAAAATAATGCCGACCAACTCCAATCTGTCGCATCAATTCCTGTCAATTGGCCGATTTCACTGAAAACTGCCGCTCGACCAAATAAAGTTCCTCGATTCAAATGCAAATTATTTCGTGGATATTGATAATGAAAACCATCATTTAGTTTCTGAATATAAACTTCGTAAGGATCTGCACCGACAGATTTTTTAAGAGTTTTTTCATCTTCGGGTTTCATATCCAAAGTAATCAAATCGGGTAGGGCATCATTATTAAAATCTGCAATATCGGAACCCATCGAAAAGTTGGATTGATGACCTAATGAAAAATTAGAACCTTCTCGAAAAGTACCATCACAGTTGTTATAATACAAATAATCATTCTCTCGAAAATCATTAGAAATATAAATGTCCATACAACCATCTTGATTTACATCGCTCAATGCAATACCTAAACCATAACCAATTTTACTACTCAAAATTCCTGCTTCCGCACTTACATCTGTAAATTGTGAACCATCATTTCGCATTAATTTATCACCTGCAATCATGTTTGGTGTCCCACGAAAACTTACATCATATTTTCTTGCTGCATCATGAACGGAATGATTCAATAAATAACAATCTAAATCGCCATCATTATCGTAATCAAAAAAAGCAGCTTGCGTCGCCAAACCTTCAAAAGCCAAGTTAAAGGCAACGGCTTGTTCTGTAAATGTGCCATTTTTATTATTAATAAATAACTCATTTCTACCTTTGAAATTCTTATAT
>CAZEOC010000385.1:0-4076 GCA_964513525.1 uncultured Saprospiraceae bacterium
TTATGGCTGTTGCTATGGCAGCATTTTATGCAGATGGAAAAGTTGTTACTAAAGTATTAGATATGGTTACTGCTTTAGAACCAGTTGCTGGAAAATATGCTATTGCGATTTTCTTCTTAGGAACTTTGGCGGCAGGATTATCTTCTGTTTTTCCAATTCTTATGATAACTCCGTTAATGATTGCGGATTATCAAAAAGGAGAATTAGATACTTCTTCTACACAGTTCAAAGTAATAACTGGTATTGCTTGTATTGTAGGATTAGCAGTTCCAATATTTGGGGCAAATCCTATCAATGCGCAGATTTTAACTCAAGTATTCAATGTATTCGTATTGCCTTTGGTAATTATTGGAATTATCATTTTAACGAATCGAAAGTCATTGATGAAAGAATACAAAGCAGGACTTTGGCTTAATATTGGGATGATTTTAGCGTTTATTTTCGCTTGTATTATTTCTTATATTGGTGTAATTGAGATTTTTAAAGAGTTAGGATAATTTAATACAAAACTTAAACAGGTTTAAATCAATTTTTTTTGAAATATATAAATAACATATCAAAATATAGTGTCATCATCATTTTATTAATGATAACACAAATTGTATTTGCACAAAATCATCCTACTTTAATTTTGACTAAAGAAGGAGTAGAAAGTATTCGTAATTCGAAAGTTGATGCACCACTTTTTAATGAAGTATTAGAAGCAACAAAAGCAGAAGTTGATGCGGAAATTGAATTAGGAATTTTTGTACCTGTACCTAAAGATATGGCAGGCGGTTATACGCATGAACGTCATAAGTTGAATTTTTTCATCATGCAAAAAGCTGGTAATTTATTCCAAATTACTGGAGATGAAAAGTATGCAATTTATATTCGTGATATGCTAATGGAATATGCTGAATTATATCCAAAGTTGGGAAAACATCCAACAAATAGGTCTTATGCAACAGGGAAGATTTTTTGGCAATGTTTAAATGATGCGAATTGGTTAGTATATACAAGTCAAGCGTATGATTGTATTTATGACTGGTTAAAGAAGAAAGAAGTTAAACATCTGAATAAAAAATTATTCCGTCCGTTTGCTGATTTTATTTCAATTGAAACGCCTCAGTTTTTTAATAGAATTCACAATCATAGTACTTGGGGAAATGCAGCAGTCGGAATGATTGCAATTGTAATGGATGATGATGAGTTAATGCAACGAGCATTATACGGATTAAGTAAAGATAATATTGATGAAAATCTACTGGATAATGATGGTGGTTTAATCAAAATGAAAAATCAAAAAGAAGCTGGATTTTTTGCTCAATTAGATAATGCATTTTCACCTGATGGATATTACACAGAAGGACCTTATTATCAACGTTATGCTATTTCACCTTTTATTCTTTTTGCAAAAGCATTAGAGAATAATAAACCAGATGTAAAGATTTTTGAATATCGAAATGGATTATTGAAAAAAGGTGTATATGCATTATTATATCAAACTAATTCACAAGGAGAGTTTTTTCCGATTAATGATGCTCAAAAAGGGATGTCTTTTCGCTCAAGAGAATTGATTTCTGCTGTAGATATTGTTTACGATGATTGTGGTAATGAAGCTCAGTTATTGAGTGTTGCTCAACATCAAGGAGAAGTTACTTTAGATGTTTCCGGTTTCGTTGTTGCTCGTGATATTGCTTTAGGTAAATCAAAACCATTTGGAGCTAATTCAATTGAATTAACAGATGGAAAGAATGGAACTGAAGGTGCTTTAGGAATTCTAAGAAGTGTAAATGACGCTGATGAATTAACGTTGGTATATAAATATACATCACAAGGTTTAGGACACGGACATTTTGATAAATTAGGATATTTACTTTATGATAAAGACGGAGAAGTTATACAGGATTATGGAGCAGCTCGATGGGTGAATATTGACCAAAAAGCTGGAGGTCGTTATCTTAAAGAAAATAAAACATGGGCAAAACAAACTATTGCTCATAATACATTGGTTGTCAATGAACAATCACATTTTGGTGGTGATTTTAAAGTAGGTAATAATCACCATTCACAGGGTTACATTTTTGATACGAAAAATAAAGATTTCCTTTTTGTTAGTGCTAAGGAGTTTAATGCTTACTCCGACGTGGAAATGCATCGGAGTATGGCATTATTTCAAGATGAAACATTCGAAAAACCAATCGTAATTGATGTTTTTAGAGTGAGTTCAGAGAAAGAGAATCAATATGATTTACCAGTTTGGTTTCAAGGACATTTATTGAATACTGACTTTGAATATGATGTAGCAGCAAATACTTTAGAAACGCTGGGTAAAACAGACGGTTATCAACATTTATGGAAAACGGCTGAAGGAAATAGTACTTCAGGGAAAGCACAAATTTCTTGGTTCGAAAAAGGACATTTCTTTACGATGATTAGTGCAGTTGATAGTACAGATGCCCTTATTTTTGGCCGTGCAGGAGCTAATGATCCTAAATTTAATATTAGACCTGATCCGTGTTTTATTGTTAGAAAAAAAGGTGTGAAAGATGCAATTTTTATTTCTGTAATTGAACCACATGGAAATTATTCTCCAGTAAATGAAGTGCCAAATCACCCTTATGGAGAATTAGAAAATGTTGAAATACTATTTAATTCAGACGAATATACTGCTGTTTCTTGGTCTGCAAAGAATGGAAAATCTTGGACTTTAATTATCAGTAATCAGGATAATAATCCTGCTACAAAACATTCATTATCAATTAATAATGCAGAACATGAATGGGAAGGTGGATTTTTGTTAATAAAGAATTAATATAACTTTTTATAAAAAAACGATTTGTTTGAAATAATATAATAGCAACAAGTCAAAAATAAAACGATAACCAATTTTTTAATTGGGATTAAAAAAAAGAATATGAAAATAAAAGGATTAAGATGGTGGATTGTTGGATTAATCGCTCTTGCCACAGTTATTAATTATATTGATCGTCAAGCATTACCAGTTCTTTGGCCAGATATTGCTGAAGATCTGTACCCTGAAAAGTCAGCTGATGAGAGAAAAGCAATTTATGCAATAATCTCTACTGTTTTCATATTTTCTTATGCTTTTGGACAAGCTATTTTTGGGAAAATTTTCGATAAAGTTGGTACTCGTATAGGCTTTACTTTATCAATAGGCTTTTGGTCACTTGCTACAGCTTTACATGCTTTTGCAAGAGGAGTTGTAAGTCTTAGTATATTCCGTTCTTTATTAGGTATTGCAGAGGCTGGAAACTGGCCTGGAGCAGCAAAAGGAAATGCAGAATGGTTTCCAACTAAAGAACGAGCCTTTGCCCAAGGTATTTTTAATTCAGGTGCAGCGATTGGTGGAATTATTGCCTTTCCAGCAATTGGACTATTGTCAGTGTATTTAGGTTGGCAGTATATATTTATTGTAGTAGGTTTACTTGGTTTATTATGGCTTATTCCATGGTTGATTTTAGTAAAATCTCCTCCAGGAGAACACCCTTGGATTACTGAGGAGGAACAAGAATATATACTTACAGGACAAAAAAATCAAGATATAGACTCTGATGGTGAACCTGATGAAGGTTATGCACCAGATACTGCAACTGTATTATCTCATAAGGAAAGTTGGGGTGTTATTATTGCATCAGCTGCTATTGATCCAATCTGGTGGTTATTTATTTTCTGGATACCTATTTATTTAAATGAGGTTTACGGAATGGATGTAAAAGCAATTGGTTTTTATGCATGGGTACCTTATGTTGGAGCAATGATTGGAGCTTGGTTTGGTGGACTTTTAGCACAAAATCGTATGAAAGCAGGTTGGACTGTAAATAAAACACGAAAGTTAGTAATTACTTTAGGTTGTTTAATTATGTTACCAACTTTAATGGCAATGGCAAATCCTGGTGGACCTGAAACTGCAGTTATATTAATGGCAATTATTTTATTTGGTTTCCAAACAGCTATCGGAAATGTTCAAACATTACCAAGTGATTTCTTTGGTGGAAAATCTGTAGGAACACTTTCTGGCTTTGCAGGAATGGCTGCTAAGTTAGGAGCATTTGGATTAACTGCATTAGTGC
>CAZEOC010000386.1:0-4070 GCA_964513525.1 uncultured Saprospiraceae bacterium
GCAGTTGTTCCTGTAACATTAGTTGCTGTTAGAGAGCCAGTTAAAACATTAGCACATGATGGAGGAGGTCCACTTTGTATGAAGAAGTTTACCTGAGCTTTAGTCTGTTGTTGTGTTGCTGTATTCAATCCACACTGATTGGTAACATCACTCCAAGAATATCTTGCTCCATTAGTAGCAGCATATGTTCTCAACTGACCAGAAGCATTATAAGTAGGATTTACTTGATCCCAACAAACATCTATTAAAATATTATCTACTCCGTTCCAAAGAAAAGGCGTAGTAAGTGTAAGCATATCCCAACCACCTGCAGTTGGTGCATATAAAGGATTATTATAAACTTGTGTTAAACCAACTCCATCATGCGATGATGCATCTGTTGCAGTTGTACCTTTCATACTAATCGTGTAGTTAGGCATTGCATTAGCAGGAGCTCCATCTACATACCAACCCAATTGTAGGATTTGTCCAGGAGCAGCACCAGCAGATTGTAATTCAGACGCCGTATAAACGATTTGGTGATGTGAACTTCTAAACCAAATATTTATTGGACTTGCTGTTGTCGTACCATTTATTGTAGTACCAGAACCAAGAATAATGTTCTGTGCAGTTAATGAACTCGTACCAATAACAACTGATATTAGTATAAAAAACAGTGTATTAATTAGTTTCATATAAAATGATTTAATAAATAATTATATAAAAATAGGAAGTGACTTTATTAAAATTTAATAAAGTCAAATACTTTGTGAATACAGTTATTGAGGATAATTAAAAAATGTGTGAATGAATATTAAAAAGTGATATAAATTTATTAAAATTATTGTTCTAAAAATAATCAAATAATAATTTAACACTTGATTGTCGGCAATTGAATAATTTCTTTCACATTAAGGTAATTAGCCTACTAAAAAAAAATTAATTTAATCTCAATTTTAAAGCTAAATTAAGATTTATATTTTACAATATAAACCTAAACGATTGCTTAATTTTATATTGTTACAAAAAAAGCGGTTTCTGTAAGAAAATAGAATCAGTTTCTACCATATTATTTATACTTATATTAGGTCAATAAACTACACAAATAATAGGTTTTATTCATTCTTTTAACTCAAGGATCATAATTTATTTTATTAGTACTCCTTATCGAAACATAGAACCTACAACAGTTTCTAACACTCTCTCTGCATTACACCTTAAATCATTTTCTGTACAAGCTGCAAAATTCTTTGTAGTTGATAATTGTTGATCCCAACCATCTAATCTTGCTTTTAGAAAATCTGTCCTATGTATAGAAGGAATTCCCATCTCAGAAAATCGAATTTCTACCTCTTGTGCATTTTGAATAGAATATGGTTTAGGCATCATCGTTACTCTCACTAAATATGGATGATAAACACCTAAATCAGATGTGGCAATACTTTCAGGCTCATTAGTAGCAACAACTTCATAGTTCTTATTTAAGTATAAAAACTTCCCCCAAAGTTCATACGCGACTACATCTATGATATATTTATTTCCAGCAGCTACTTTTGTTGTATCTGCATCTATGAAACCATTATAAATAGGAACACCATTTTGATTTTGATATGATTCAACAAGTGGTTTCTGAGTTGTTGTAATTGTTTGTTCTTCCGAAATACTTTCAGAAGTCACTTCTGTTGAATTATTCTCTGTAGTTGTTGGCGTACTTTGGTTACAAGCGATGAAGCCTATTATTAATATAGTTAATACTAAATACTTTATATTCATTTTATGCTAATTTAGAAACTATAAAAGCCATGAAAAGTTAGTTTTTCATGGCTTTTAAATTTATTATAAATTCATTTGCGAAGTATTAATTAATGTCAATTTTAAAGAATTAACCATTAACACTCATTTTTATTTTTTTCTCTAATTCAGTCACTGTTGACTTGAACATAGAATCTGTATCTAACATATTTTGAACGGCTTGACAAGAATAAATCACGGTACTATGATCTCTTCCTCCAAAGTTCTCTCCAATCGCTTTTAGAGATTTATTCGTTAAGTTTTTCGCTAAATACATTGATAATTGTCGAGCAATAACAACTGAGCGTTTACGAGTTTTTCCTTGAATACGTCCAACATCCAGTTCGTAATGATCGGCTACTAATTTGATAATATATTCAATCGTAATTTCTTTAGAAATCTCTGAAACAAAGTTTTTGATTACATCTTTGGCTAAAGTCAAATCAATTTCTCTTCTATTAAGAGAAGATTGAGCAACTAAAGAAATCAATGCACCTTCTAACTCTCTAATATTACTTTTGATATTATAAGAAATAAACTCCAAAACTTCATTCGGCAACTGTACACCACCTTGAAGCATTTTAGTTTGAATAATTGCCATTCTTGTCTCAAAATCAGGTGCTTGTAAATCCGCTGATAAACCCCATTTAAAACGAGAAATCAATCTTTCTTCCATTCCGTCCAAATCTTTTGGAGGACGATCAGATGTCAAAATCAATTGTTTTCCACTTTGGTGTAACTGATTAAAAATATGGAAAAATATTTCTTGTGTTTTAATCTTATTCGCTAAAAACTGAATATCATCTACAATTAGAACATCTATCAATTGATAAAAATTGACAAAATCATTAACTGCATTATTTCTCAAAGATTCAATAAATTGATTGGTAAATTGCTCTGATGAAACGTATAAAACAGTTTTATCACGTTTATCATTCAATACAGAGTTACCAATTGCATGTGCTAAATGCGTTTTTCCTAAACCAGTTTTTCCAAATATAAATAATGGATTGAAAGCTGTTCCTCCAGGTTTTTTCGCAACTGCAACACCTGCCGAACGAGCTAAACGATTACAATCTCCTTCTATGTAAGTATCGAAAAGATAATGATCATTTAGTTGAGGTTCTATTTTCAACTTCTGAATCCCAGGAATTACAAAAGGATTTTTAATTTCTTCTTGAACACCTTTTCCAGGACTATAACCATCAGCATTTTTATTAATCAAATTTGATTTTTGCTTTGGTTTAATAATCGTTGGCATTATTTGATATTCCAATTTACCTTCTGCACCCATTTCCTTACGAATAGTTTGCTTCAAGACACCTACATAATGTTCCTCTAACCATTCATAAAAAAACTTATTTGGTACTTGAATTGTCAATACAGAATTTTCCAACTTTACAGCTCTTATAGGCTCAAACCAAGTTTTGAAACTTTGCGGTGTGACCTCTTTCTGTATTGTAGAAAGACAATTCTCCCAAATATGTTCGTAAGGTTGTTTCATTTACTATTTTTCCTTGTGTATTTAATCAAAAAATAAACTGATATATTATTTATAACTTATTGCTGATTATTCAATTTTATTAAATGCTTTATTACAAAATTCAATTACAATTAATTAGTAATCAACTGATTTTTGCAAGTTGCACATTTAGATTTTTTGTTTTTTTCAAAGACAACATCAATTCGTCCTAAAACAATTCCTGCCCAACCAACTTGATGTACCATTACTGGTTCATCATTTTGGTTTTTTACTAAATCAGGCTTCCTCATGAAGCTATGTGTATGTCCACCGATAATTAAATCAATATCTTTACTTGAAGAAGCTAATGTCACATCACATAATTTTGTTTTATCATTTCGGTATTTATATCCTAAATGTGATAAACAAATCACATAATCACATTTTTCCTCGTTTTTCAGCACATTAGCATAATAATTTGCCTTTTCGATTGGGTCTAAATAAATCGTATTTTTGTATAACGATTTAGGTACTAATCCTTCTAATTCAATTCCAACTCCTAAAACTCCAATCTTCAAACCACTCTTATTAAAAATTTGATATGGTTTCGTTTTGTTATTCATGATAGTATCCGAGAAATCATAATTTCCGTTAATCAATGGAAAACTAAAATTTGATAATTGCTTATTCAGACCATCAATTCCTCCATCAAAATCATGATTACCAATTGTCGCTGCATCATATTTCATTTCTTCCATGAGTTTAAATTCTAACTCACCGCCAAAAAAATTGAAATAAGGAGTTCCTTGAAAAATATCACCAGCATCTAGTAATAAAG
>CAZEOC010000387.1:0-4055 GCA_964513525.1 uncultured Saprospiraceae bacterium
TTGTGATTCAATAGTGATTTTGACGACTTCGTTCTTAAATTCTGATACAATTTACTTCAATCAAACAACTTGTAATCCGAGCGATACAGGAACTTTTGTTCAAAATTTATCGAACGAAAACGGTTGTGATTCAACAGTTTACACAATGGTTACTTTTTTAGATGGTATTGATTTGACTTCAAGTGATGTATATATATGTGAAGGTGAAACTGCACAACTTTTAGCGAGTGGAGGAGATGGTAACTATTTATGGTCTCCTGCTTTAGGCTTGTCATGTACAAATTGTTCAAATCCAATAGCTTCGGTTTCTGAGACGACGATTTACACTGTAACTTCTTTGTCTTGTGGTGTTATGAGAACTGAAAATGTTATTGTTTATGTTGATGAAATGCCAGAAATTGAAGTTGGTCAAGAAGATGAGTTTATATCAATGGGTGATTCAACTATTTTATGGATGAGATCCTCTCAACAACTAAGTAATGAATGGTATGATTCTGAAGGTCAAATTTTATGTGTTGATTGTTTGGAACTTTCAGTAAGTCCGCAAAAAACAACAACTTACACGGTTAGAATAATAAGTAATACAGGTTGTGAAGTCTCTGAAACATTAACGGTAATGGTTAATCAGGTCTGCCTCGATGCTAAGGTTGAAGTGCCTAATATTTTAACGCCAAATAATGATGGTGTTAATGATGTATTAGAGATAAGATATACTGGTATCAATAGAATTACAATAATGAGAATTTATAATCGCTGGGGACAGAAAGTATTTGAAACTAATGATTTAAGTATAAAGTGGGATGGAACATTTAGAGGTTTATCTGTTGATCCTGGAGTTTATATTTATTATTTCAATGCTATTTGTCCAAATGGTGATGAAGTTGTTTATAAAGGGAATATAACAGTATTAAAGTAAAATATAGATTGATTCAATAATGGAATTATTCTTTATTTGGGGTTTTGTCTAATATCGAATTGGTTTATTATAGCTTTCAAGTTTTTATGTTAACATATCAAAAAAACACTTATGAGTGTTTTTTTAGATTAAAGATAGACATTTATTTTTTAATTAAATTATTGTTAAACAGTATGATACATAATGAAATTATATGTAATTAATAATAGTAACTCATGTTAAGTAGGTTTAATAAAAAAAATAAATTCTAATACTAACTTTTCTATTTCTTTGGCATATCATTAGCAATATTTATAATAATAAACCTGTCCATTTACTCACAAAATAGACAAATAATACTATGAAATATGCATTAATTATCTTTTTCCAGTTTATGTTTATGTTTACGAATGCTCAAGATATACATTTTGCTCATATCCGTTCTATGCCTACATTTTTAAATCCTTCAATGACAGGTTTATTTAATGGAAAAACTCGGATATCATCAAATTATCGTGGTCAATGGAACTCATTCACTAAAGGCTATAAGACGATGGCTATTTCTGGGGATATGAGGGTTTATGAACTAAAAAATAGTATAATTGGTGGTGGTATAAGTATGTATTCAGATAAGGCTGGCGATTTAAATTTGTCTACAAATTCTGTAAGCTTAAATGCTTCCTTTATTCAATTAATGGGTAAAAATACTTGGATAAGTGTAGGATTTCAAAATTCTATTACTCAAAGTAGAATTGATTTTTCTGAGATTAAAGCTTTTGACCAAGAGTTTAGTCTAACATCAAGTAGTCGTGCTTATTGGCATTTGTCAACAGGCATTTCAGTAATGCATGAATTCAAAAATAAAAGTTTATTACATTTTGGAGCTGCTCTGTTTCATGTTAATAATCCTAATATTTCTTTTTTTGATTCTAATTTTTCAGGAGTTGTTGGGGGAGAAAACTTAGATAGAAAGTTAGTTTTGCATGCAGGAGCAGATATTAAATTGTATAAAGGTGTAACGATACGACCTAATATATTATTTATGGATCAGGGACCTCACAGAGAAATAACAACAGGTAGTTTTATAAAATACAGTAATAATCTAGTTTTTATGGGAAATGAAAAGGATATTGCTTTATATTTAGGTGCTTGGGTTCGTTGGTTTTCTGAGATTGATTTAACAGGAGGCGACGCACTTATAACAACTGCAAGACTAGATTTCAATGATTCGGCAGTTACACTTTCTTATGATATTAATATGTCTAACCTTCGTGCTGCGAGTTATGGGCAAGGTGGTGTCGAAATTTCGTTCATAAAAATCATGAATAAAAAACGAAAAAGAATTGGAAATCAAAAATTGAAATGTCCTGCAGATTATTTTTAAGTAAGTGCTTGGACATATGTAAATAACGTAGTCGTTTTTTTGCTATGCGATTTGTAAAAATGTGAGAGTAGCCTCCTAGAAATATGAATATTTTTTAAAGAAGTATAGTGAAAAAATAATTAGTTAGAACATTCAGATAATTGTGTTTATGCACTTAAATAATTCCCAATATCTTCTAATGCAGTTTCACTCTGCGGTACATTAGGATTGGAAATTAAGAAAGTATGAAACATATCTTCATATTCAATATAATTAATATCAACTTTTTCTGCTTTTCCTTTCTCTACAAATGTTCTGATTTGACTCAATAAAACTTCACAAGTTCCAACTTGAACAAGCATAGGTGGAAAACCTGAAAAATTTCCAAAAATTGGTGTAACTAAAGGATTTTCTACATTTTCATTATTCAAATATCGATTTGCACAATCTATCAAAAACGGTTGTCCTCCGATATCATATTCGTCATTGGTATCAATCGATTCCCCTTCTGCATAAGGTTGTACCCAAGGAGAAATTAAAACAGCGGTTTTCGGCATTTGTAAATTCAACTTTTTTAATTGAAATAAAATTGAAGTGCACAAAGTTCCGCCAGCGGAATCTCCCATTAATATGATATTATTTGAAGGATAATTTTCAGAATTAATCAACCAATTATAAACGGTAAAAGCATCATCTGTTGCTGCCGGAAAAGGATTTTCTGGAGCTAAACGATAATCGACACTTATAACAGTTTTTCCAGTTCGATTCGCAATTCTATTGATAAAAGCTCGATGTGTATCCGTAGAACCATAAACATATCCGCCACCATGAAAGTATAAAATAACTTCGTCGCTTTGGAGATTAATATTTTCAAACCTTTCAATTGGAACACCATTCGCAGTTATTTTTTTGCTAATAATATCTGCGTCATTGCGAAAAGCTTTAGCTGATATTCGTTGCAAATCTCGATACCATTCCATTCCCCAACCTAAACTATGGTCAATTGTACGACGCATTGTTTTTCGAGAAAGTTCTGTTGTCAGCCACCAAGTAGGTCGTTTTGCTCCTCTTAAAGCTCGTTTTATTGTACTGTCAACGACTACATATAAAAGCTCGAATGTATAGATTATAAATCGTTTCAATTTTAGTTAATTAGAAATTAGACATTAGGAATTTGAAATAGTAAAACAAGACTTACTTTCAAATCCCTAATGTCTAATTATACCAAAAGGTCTTCAGGGGAAATTTCTGGATATTGAGGATTTAGCTTTTCTAAAGCATCAGCCACAATCTTTGTTGCACAATAATTTCTGTACCAACGTTGGTCGGCAGGAACAACATTCCAAGGAATCGAATCACAACGATTTAAAACATCATGATAAGCTGCACGATATTCGTCCCAAAGTTTTGCTTCTTTCCAATCATTAGAATTATGTTTCCAGTTTTTCTCTGGAACATCGATTCGTTCTTGTAATTTTTCTTGTTGTCTTTCTGGAGAAAGGTGTAAATAACATTTAATGATTGTGGTATTATTATCAAAAGCTAATAATTCTTCAAAAGCATTAATTGCTGCAATTCTTTTATCAACATGTTCTTCCGTAATCCAACCATGAACTCGTTGAACTAAAATATCTTCATAATGTGAACGCACAAAAACTTGAACAAATCCTTTTTCTGGAGCAGCTTTGTGTGCTCTCCAAAGAAAATCATGGGCAAATTCTTCTTCTGTTGGTTTCTTGAAACCCTTTACATTAATTCCAATTAGACTACATTGTTTGAATACTTTCTCTGTACAAC
>CAZEOC010000388.1:0-4048 GCA_964513525.1 uncultured Saprospiraceae bacterium
TTACCCATGTACCACTTGTTCCATTTCTATATTGCCATTGATATTGTGTCGTTCCGCCACAGCCGCCGCTTGGTCCAGCACTTGAGGTAATATTCGAAGGGTTGAAGCTTCCACAATTTGTCTGATTCCCTGATATCGTTCCGCCATTTGTGAATGGGGAATCTACATTGAAGCTGATTGTATTAGAATAAATCCAATTACCACAACCTATCCTTTTAGTTGCCCTACGAAATTGATGGTCCGAACTTCCCGTGTAATTCCAATTTGATACGGATTGAGTTGTTCTTCCTCCCCAATTCGTCCAACTTCCCCAACTACCACTACATATTGATCTGTTTCTATATTGCCATTGATATTGAAAATTACCACCACAACCTCCTGAAGGTGCTGTTCCTGTCATATTTTGACTACTTGTCGGTATGGAGCTACAAAAAGTTCCGCCACCTGAGATAGTTCCTGCATTTGTTCCAGCAGATTGTACATCAAAAGTAACTGTGTTAGAATATTTCCATGAAGTACAAGGACTGCGTCTGGCTCCTCTACGAAACTGATGATCGCTTGTACCACTTGCATTCCAAGCCCCAGGGTTTTGAGAGTTTCTTCCCCAATTTGTCCAACTTCCCCAACTATTACTACAAGTAGAGCGAGTTCTATATTCCCATCGATAGGAAATACTACCGCCACTACCGCCAGATGCAGCATTTCCTGTCATCGTATATGGACCCGATAAATTACCACAATACGTACCACCACCTGATATCGTTCCGCCATTTGTTATATTTGAAACAACTGTAACATTATAATTTTTGGTAGAAACACAACCTCCACTATTTGTATAGGTGATTTTATATGTTCCAGAGTGACCTGAATTTGCATTAGTAAATGTAAAGTATGAATTTCCATTGGGTGTATTGTCCGTTGAACCATTTGGCTTCGTTAGAACCATTCCACTTTGTAAACCTGTTTGTGTACCAAGTTGAAAAGTACCTCCTGCACAGAGTGTAACACTTGTACTATTGACCCAACCAGCACCATTTGTATTGACATAAGGCGTAATTGATGTTGGACTACAACAAGGTGTAAGTGTTTCTGTGGTTACAATACCAACACCAAAAGATTCCCCAGTAGACCCAACGGGAGATATAATTTTCACATTTAATGAATTTGTAGATGCTGGTACATTAGGTAAATCTATTGTAATTAATCCTGCTTCATTACCATTTGTTGTTCCAGTTATTTGTTTAGATTTTAATGCAACTCCACTTCCCCATACTTCTACTCTTGCAATACGTCCATTATTTTCTTTTTCATGAATAGGTACGTGAACTCTTATGTCTCTTGCTTGAGAAGCATTACCTATATTCATTGAATAGGTTTGATTGGACTCATGAAATTCTTGATTAATTGCTCTTGCAAAAGATGCATCTCCAGTACCAACTTTCACTTTTTGGACTGACATACTGGTAGAAGTACAGCCTCCCATACTTGATACACTTACAATTGAACTTGTTGGATTATTAATTATAGCTCTATAAATCTTTTCAGATGCATTAGATCCTGGAGATTGAGTAACATTAATACCTGATACATTAAATGACTGACTACCATTTGAGATGGTAATATTATTTGGATAATTTCCGTTTGAACAATCATGTTCTTCTATCCAGACAACTACTAATAGTTGTGTAACTGAATTCATTGATCCAATATTGAAAGAAGGATTACTTTGCCCTTTGATTCCTTTGATCATAACATCGATTTCTCGATTAGAACCACAATTATTACTAACTAAATATTGTGCATTCAGGTTAGCACAAAAAAGTAATGATATGAGAATTATCCCATACTTACCAAAAGTAGTATAAATTTTCATCTACTATATTATTTTTAGGTATTCGTTAAAATCTTACTTGTTGTTTATAATTAAAATAAACGTGACATCGTATTTACTGCAAACATGATGCTATATTTAAGGCTTTTTTATTCTGATATCTGTTATTTTGTCATTTTTATGAAGGTTATAGAGTAAATTAAAGAGGCTCTATTGTCATTAATTTCTTTCTAAAATTTAACTTATATAAAAAAAGTGATTTTTAGACCTAATTTTAAAAATAGAATTAGTTTTTTTAGAAAATGATTATATCTCCAAAAGTCCGTTTTTTAATAAAAAATTATTAGTCTATTTTTTATTTAATAAATTACTCCTAAAAACACAGATAATTCAAAACAACCCTTGTAAATTCAAGGTTTCAGAAAAGATAAAAAAGATAGAAATCATTTTTTTTTTTAGAACAATGAAAGCCTTAAATATACTTTCTTCTATTTATTTAGCTTTTTCAACTACTAAAGTAAAAAATTACATATTTTAACATTTTATATGTATAAAAAATTTTCAAAGTAATCAACAAATAGTAATTTGTGTGCAATGAAATAATTATAAAAAAAATTATTTTCTTGTTAAAAAAGTTACCTGAGATTATAAATTAATAATATTTCTTGTATCCAATTTGGGAATTGTTTACAAAAGAAAGAATCAAAATGATAAATTCATTTAAATTCCTAAACCTAACTTAAATATAATTTCTAATACATATACCCAATTTTTCTTTGTAGAAATTCATCTAAACTCAATAACTTTCAAAGAAAAATTCATTCTCTTCACAACCTCTTGAAAACTGAAAAAATTAATTTATTTTATCAATGTTTAGGTATATTAAATCAGGTGATTACACATTAAAAAAAATTAATAAAATGAAAGCGAAGTCGATAAATAATTTTAATAAAATTAATACCAAGAAATCACTTTAAATTAAATTGGAATATCAATTCAAAAAGGAAAAATTTATTTAGTGAAATTCAAATAAAAAAGATAATTATTAAAGAATCTTAGAATAATTTCAATCTCTAAACTAAAGGTGTTTTTTGACAAAAAGCATTGATTAATGAAGTACAAATAAGTATCTTCATCAAGTCAAATTTAGGCTTATCTAAAAATCCTTAAAGGTTAGAAATTCAACTTCGTAAAAACTATTGCATACTATACTGGTTTTAAATAAATTAAGTGTTTCTCAAGAAGATTCAAGAAAAGGATTTGTGTCAATCCAAGTGAATATTTCAATTAAAAAATCAAAATGTCGTCGATTAAAAACTATCAAAACATTCAACCAAATAATCAAGCTTTGACTTTCAATATCAAGCGAATGGAAGACTTGTATGAGAAGTTTGGAGGACAAGCTGATGAACCGCATCGACATAGTTATTTCACTATTTTATTAATCGAATCTGCAAAGGGAAAACATATTATTGATTTTAATGAATTTGATTTGGCGAATTTTCAAGTTTACTTCATTAGTCCAGGGCAGGTTCACCAACTAATAGAAAAGGAAAAATCTTATGGTTTTGCGCTAACTTTTTCTTCCCAATTCATGATTGAAAATGGTATCGAAAATTGTTTTATTGAAGATTTACACTTATTTCAAGATTTCGGATTTTCACCTCCTTTATCTCTAAATGTGACAGAATTCAATACATTAAAAAATATTAGTATACAAATTGAAAACACCGTAAATCAACAACAAAAATTCAAATATCAAGCAATTGGTGCTTTATTAAAACTATTCCTAATTAACTGTAATAATGCTTGTTCTTTATCACAAGAAGATAATACACAGAACGTACAAGCATCAGTCGTTTTATTAAGAAATTTCAAAGAATTATTAAATAATAATTATCAAAAATGGCATAAGGTTAATGAATATGCAAAGGCTTTACATATAACTTCGGATTACTTAAATGTAGCGGTGAAATCATTAACTGGGAAAAGTGCAAAAGAACATATACAAAGTCGAATATTAACTGCTGCAAAGCGTTTATTACGCTTTTCGGATATGACAAATAAGTTAATTGCTTACGAATTAGGTTTTTCTGAACCAGCAAATTTTAGTCAATTTTTCAAGAAATGTACAGGAATTTCGCCGAGTAAATTTAAGCATAATTAAGTACCTGGACATAATTAAACGGGTATAAATAACGCAGTTATTTTTTTGCT
>CAZEOC010000389.1:0-4046 GCA_964513525.1 uncultured Saprospiraceae bacterium
AAGAATTGGCATATAAAATTAGAAAATAGAGTAGGAGTTTTTTCATTTTTTAGGGTGCTTAGAAAGGTTTGAGATTTATTATTAATAAATTATAGATTTCGGACACTTCAAAAGTGTCCGAAACCTTGTAACTTTCAATTCCTTAATCCTTATAAATCGTTCCGTTTTTCATTACGAAAGGAACATTCATTAATGTTTTAATATTATCAATTGGATTTTCCTCAACAGCAATAATATCTGCTAATTTTCCTATTTCAATTGACCCTAATTTATCATCTATTTGCATCAGTTTTGCCGATTCAATAGTTGCAGATTGAATCGCTTTCATTGCTGGCATTCCGCTTTCAGTCATAAATTGAAATTCCAAAGCATTCAAACCATGTTTGAAAACACCAGCATCTGTTCCAAATGCGATTTTAACACCTCTTTTGTAAGCCTTTTCAAAAGTAGATTGAATTTGTGGTCCAATGAATAAGGCTTTCGGACGAACAACTGCAGGATAAAATCTTGGAATCAAAGCAGAATCTGCAACCGCACGACCAGCAGTAATTGTCGGTACATAATAAGTTCCTTTTTCAATCATTAAATCCATAGTTTTTTCACTCATCATCGTTCCATGTTCGATAGAAGATATTCCTGCGGCAACGGCTCTTCTCATACCTTCGTCACCGTGTGCATGAGCAGCAACTGTGATTCCAAAATCATTGGCAGTTTCTATAATTGCTTCAATTTCTGCTTCGGTGAATTGTGGACGAAAACCATCTCTTGCGACACTCAAAACGCCACCAGTTGCGGTGATTTTTATTAAATCTGCGCCATTTTTAACTTGCTGACGTACTGCTTTTCTACATTCATCTGCACCATCTGCGACGCCATCTGCTGGACCTGGAACATCAAATAATCCCATTTTTCCACCATTTGTTGGGTCAGCGTGTCCGCCTGTAATTGCAATGGATTTTGCTGCGGTATAAATCCTTGGTCCTTTGATATATTCGGCATCAATTGCTTTTCGCAAAGCTACATTAATACCCGAACCGCCTAAATCTCTAACGGTTGTAAATCCAGCATCAAGTGTGATTTCTGCAAATTTTACCGCTCGAAAAGAATTGTCGGCTTCATTCAAAGTATAACGTTCTAAATAAGTTGCCTTATTGAATTCGAATTCAATATGAACATGACAATCCATCAAACCAGGTAAAACGGTTTTATCTTTCAAATCTATGATTTCTGCATCTTCTTTGGGTAAAAGATAACCAGCTTTGATAGCTGCTATTTTATTGGCTTTTACAATAATCGTCATCTTCTCTTTGACTTCATCCGTAACGCCGTCAATCAATTTTCCACAGTGTAAATATTTGGTTTGCGCGTTTAGATTCGCGATTGCAAAACATATTAATAAAAGTGTAATCGTTTTTTTCATGGTTTAATATTCGTTTTGATTTAGACTAAAGGTAGACAAATAATTGATTCTTTGAAAAATACGTAGAAAGTTAAAGTCCAAAAAAAGCCGTCATTCCGACTTTAGTCGGAATGACGGATAATTTCAATCTTAGACTTGTGAAACAAAAATCATTGTATCTCCAACCGATTCGGTTTTGACCAAAATCTATCTTCTCCATAATATAAAAAAGCTGACGAAGCTGGAGCTTCATAAATGCCAGGAACTTCGGCTTTTAAGTCAAAATTCAAAATGTGTTTTTCGTTGGATTTGAAATTAGTATAATATACAGCAATGTAACCATTGAATAATTCATAATAATCAAATTGCTTTTCTTCTTGCATTTTTTTCAATTGCCAAATTTGTGGTGAAGTTCCAGATGGAATACCAATGATTGCCAACGGCGTATATTTATTCAAATTCGTTTTGTTTTGAATTGTAGCCGTTAATCGGACTATTTCGCCTTGTTTGACTTTCGTTTTATTCAGTTCTGTTTCAACTGAAATCGTAGCCAATTTATCAGTTGGCGGCAAGTTGGTAGCGTAAGTGATTTCGACTTCATATGGAATTGGATATTTAGTTTTTTCAAAATAGACATAGATTTGATTTTTGCCTTTTGGTAAATCATTTACGGAAGTGGTAATAATAATATCGTCTTTTTCTTTATTAGAATATTTATAATGACCGATAAATTTGTCATTCAACAAAATGCTTACTTCGCCTTTTCCTCGCATTTTTGATGCATTTTTTGTGAACTCAACCATGGCTTTTAATGCCAAAACGGTAGATTGCGTATTTCCATAACCATGATAAGATTTTTGTTTTGTCAGCCAATCATTTGCCATCGTTAATTGCTTTCCATATGTATTGGATTTCATCATTGCTAACATAACCAAACTTGTGGTTTCTATAGATAGATTTTTTCCAGTTGAATGAACGATAGAATGTTTCAAACCACTCCAAGAACCATTATTATTTTGACGTTTCAAAATATCTTCTAAGAGTTCATTTCCACGTTTATCTTTTATATTTAATAAAGCATTTGCTGCTAATCCCATTACATAAATATCTTCGGATTTTACCGCATTTTCATATACTTTAGTCAATTCTTTATCCAATCGATTTCCATAACCGGCTTCTGTCAATGCCCAAGTTATATATGCGCCAAATATCGAACTTGTTCCACTCCAACTATGAAATGATTTATCGCTTGTTTTCCAGTTTCCTGTTCCATCTCGACGACTTAATAGCCATCTTGAAGTTCTGTTAATTAATAATTCCGAAACAGGGTAAACCTCAGACATATCAATGAATTGCATTAAACCATAAGCCGTCAAACCTTCGTGTGCAGGTTCGTGACCAAACCATTCAAAACCGCCACCTTTTACCTCGTAACTTGTGAGTCTTTTATAACCATTTTTTAGAAAATTATTAGCTTTGTTTTCGATAGAGGAATTAGAAATTTTGTTTGCTTTTAGATATTTTAAAGCTAAAATATTTGGATAATTTGAACTTGAAGTTTGTTCAAAACAGCCGCTTGGTTGTCGTAACATTTTATCCATATTTCCGATAACTTCATTTAGAACTGTCGGAAATAATTTTAGTTGAATTTGCGCTGAATTTTCAATTGGATTTGGACTTTCAATCTCAAATTTTTCAGTTAAATTCTTCGTTCCTGCAAGTGTGAGATTTATCGGAAAACCTTGTCGTTCAATTTTGAGGTCTTGCTCGAATTCGTCTTTAAAGTCTTCACTTTTAAAACTAAATTTTAAACTATTTTTTTCGCTTCGCTGAATGGCTTTACATTTGGCATAAATTGTCATTGCTTCATTAGCTGAAATAGTTTGATTACCTTTTATTGGTTCTAATAATTTCAAAGTAGCAGGAATTTCAAATTGGAATTTTCCTTTAATATTTTTGCTTGAATTATTCACCAAAGTAATCGGGATATTCACCAAATCGCCAACTATCAAACTATTCGGAACTCGAACTCGCATCGAAAACGGCATCGAAGAAATTACGGCACTTTTTCCATTTCCTATTTCGCCATTTGTACCAAAACCTTCTACTGTAATCCGATAAGTTGTAATCGCATCCGCATTTCTAAAACTCACTTTGGCAATACCGTTTTCATCCGTTTGTACATTTCCATTCCAATAAATCGTACTTCTGAAATCTGTTCGATTTTTATCTCTTTTTTTAGCTTTCGCAACGCCTTCAAAAGCTATTGGTTTATAATAAAAGACTTTCAAACTTTGTTTAGCTTCAGTTTCAATAGAGTGTTTATAGTTTTCCTTTTTGGTAATAATGTTGAATTTATCGGCATTGACTTTTCCTTTTTTTGGTTTTTCTTTCGGCTTATTTTCGGGTTGACGACGTTCACTTTCTGCTCGTTTTCGGGCTTCTTTGGCTTTGCTTTTTGCTCGTTTTTGCCTCCGCTTATTTTTTGTTCCAAAACCGCTTACAACTACTTCTTCTAATAAAACAATATTTTGCCTTAATTTAATTTCTAATATTTCATTTGAAGTATAAAAACCTTCATCAAATACAATTTCTTTATTTTGAAAACCAATGTATTCTATGACTAAAATTGGATTTTTAATATTCT
>CAZEOC010000390.1:0-4033 GCA_964513525.1 uncultured Saprospiraceae bacterium
AACAAAAAAAATGAAAAAAGTAGTCACTTTTGGTGAAATCATGCTTCGTCTTACGCCTCCTGGTCATAAACGATTTTCTCAAGCGAGTGAATTTGATGTTGTTTATGGTGGTGGTGAAAGTAATGTTGCAGTTTCTTTAGCAAATTACGGTGTTCCAGTTGAGTTCGTGACTCGTTTACCTCAAAATGATATTGGTGAATGTGCATTAATGGAAATGCGTAAACGTAACGTTAAAACAGATAACGTTCTTAGAGGCGGTGACAGATTAGGAATTTATTTCTTAGAAATCGGTGCAGTAAGTCGTGGAAGTAAGGTAGTTTATGATCGTGCATTTTCAAGTATGTCAACTATCGAAAAAGGTATGATTGACTGGGCAGAAGTTTTCAAAGACGCAGATTGGTTTCATTGGACAGGAATTACACCAGCTTTATCTCAAGGTGCGGCTGATGCTTGTTTAGAAGCTATTCAAATGGCTAACAAAATGGGTGTTACTGTTTCTACAGATTTGAATTACCGTAAAAAACTTTGGAAATATGGTAAAGAACCTGGAGAAGTAATGCCAGCTTTAGTAGCAGGTTGTGATATTATTTTGGGTAATGAAGAAGATGCTGAAAAGCACTTTGGATTACATCCTGAAGGATTAGATGTTACAGCAGGTCATGAAGTAGATGGGCAATCTTACTTATCAGTATTGAAGCAATTAATGGAAATGTTCCCTCGTGCGAAGAAAGTAATTACTACGCTTAGAGGTTCAATTAGTGCTTCTCACAATACTTGGTCAGGTGTATTATATGATGGTGAAAAATTATTTGAAGCGCCAACATATCAAATTACTGATATTGTAGATAGAGTAGGTGGAGGTGATAGTTTCATGGGTGGATTGATTTATGGATTATTAACTTATCCTGAAGATGATCAAAATGCTTTAAACTTTGCTGTTGCTGCTTCATGTTTGAAACATACAATCTATGGTGATGCTAACTTATCAACTGTAGAAGAAGTAGAAAAATTAATGTCAGGTGATGCGAGTGGTCGTGTCGCAAGATAATTTATAGGTAATGAGTAAAGGGTAGAAGACGTAATAAAAATAATATTAGAGTGTTTATTATGTTTTTCTACCCTTTATTATCTTATGTTCATTTCGAGAAATTTATTTTAATATGCAAAAGTCAGTTGCTATTATATGTGCAGGTGGTCCAGCTCCAGGAATTAATACAGTTGTGAGTACTGTTGCAAAAATCTTTCTTAAAGATAATTATAGAGTTCTTGGAGTACATCATGGATACAAAGGACTTTTTTCAGAAAATGCTTCTGTGAAAGAATTTGATTTTCATCATGCAGATAGGATTTTTAGTAGAGGTGGTTCGACCTTAATTATGAGTCGTTTTAAACCAAAAGATTCTGAGTTTAATACTAATTTTTTTAAAAAAAATAATGTAAAACTTTTAGTAACAATTGGTGGTGACGATACAGCTTCTACTGCTAATAGATTAACAAAGTTTTTAAATGAAGAAGGAATGGATGTAGCCAATATCCATGTTCCTAAAACAATAGATAATGACCTTCCTTTACCAGGAAGAAATCCTACGTTTGGCTTTCACTCTGCAAAAGATGAAGGTGTGAAAATAGGAAATACTTTATATGAAGATGCTCGTACTACTGAAACTTGGTATGTAATGTCATCAATGGGAAGATCAGCTGGTCACTTAGCATTCGGAATCGGTACAGCTTGTCACTTTCCAATGATTATTATCCCTGAAATGTTTGATAAAACAAAACCTACTATTGATAAAATAATCAACTTGATGGTTTCTTGTATTTTAAAACGGAAAATACAAGGAATTAATTATGGTGTAATTATCATCAGTGAAGGTGTTTTTCATTCAATTTCAGAAAAAGAAATAATCGATGCAGGGCTTCAATTTACTTATGATGCACATGGTCATCCTGAATTAGGAAATGTTAGTAAAGCTAATTTTTTCAATGTATTATTACAGGAACGCCTTAGAAAAATGGGTCTAAGTATTAAAAGTCGCCCGAATGATGTTGGATATGAATTAAGATGTTGTCGTCCGATTGGATTTGATTTAACGCTTTGTTCTTTATTAGGTATTGGCGTTCAGAAATTATACAAAGATGGTATTAGTGGCTGTATTGTAAGTGCTGATGCTGAAGGAAATATTCTACCTGTATATTTATCTGAGCATGAAGATGAAAATGGTAAAGTACAGCCAAGATTAGTTAATATTAAATCTGAAATAGCACAATTGTTTTTTAATAGTTTGGATTATATCAAAGAAGATGATTACGAAAAAATATCTTCTATTTTACCAAACCCTGAAGTATATGATTTTCATAAAGTGCTGAATTGGAATTAATAATAAAGTCTATAATACTAGTAGTAAATGAAGAAAGTTGAATTGATAAAATTTGTAATTATTGTTTTAGTACTGATAAGTAATATATCAGTACATGGGCAAACTTATGTCACAGATGGAGATGACTTACAAAATTACGTTAATTCAGCTGCTCCAGGGGATACTTTTATTGTTGCTAATGGAACTTATAATGATTTTGAATCTACATTTACAGCACATGGCGTTGCTGGAAATCCAATTGTTATAAAAGCAGAAACGATTGGTGGAGTTACATTGACTGGAGAATCTCACTTTGTTTTTAAAAAGTCCTCACACATTCTTATAGAAGGATTTATTATTGATGGGCAAGGTGATAATACTTTGATAAAATTAGAAGGTTCAAATAATATAAGAATTACTCGAAATGTATTTGAACTACAAACTACAGATCCAATAAAATGGGTATATATAGGAGGCGTTTGGGATGATCATACTTTCCAGTATGAAAGTCATCATAATAGAATTGATCATAATACTTTTCAGAATAAAAATACACCTGGGCACTATATAACTGTTGATGGTACAAATGATGGAAATGATGATTATAGACAATCTAAATATGATAGAATAGATCATAATTATTTTAAAGATAATTCACCAAGAGCAATCAATGAACAAGAATCTATTCGAATTGGCTGGAGTGAAATGTCAACTTCAAGTGGATTTACAGTGGTTGAATATAACCTATTTGAGGATTGTGATGGTGATCCCGAAATTGTTTCTGTAAAGTCTTGTGATAATATTATTCGTCATAATACTTTTAAAGCTTGTTACGGAACATTGTCCTTGAGACATGGAAATAGAAATAGAGTAGAAGGAAATTATTTCTTTGGAGATAATAAACCAAATGGTACTTATATTAATTCAAATGGAGGAACTTCAATAACTTATACAGGCGGAATTCGGATTTATGGAACAGACCATATTATTGTTAATAACTATTTAGAAGGACTAAAAGGTACTCGCTGGGATGCGCCAATTACTTTGACACAAGGAGACGCAATAGATGGAAGTAGCACAAATTGGAGTAAACATTTTAGAGCAGAAAGAGTAACGATAGCTTATAATACTTTAGTTAATAATACACATGGAATTGAAATCGGCTTTGATAATAATGGAAATTATAATAAAGAATTACAAGATATTGTTATTGCAAATAATTTAATTACTGGAAGTGAAAATGACTTGGTAAAATATGTAGATGGTAATACCAACGCTGGAAAAATAACTTGGGCAAATAATGTATTTTTCCCTACAGGAAATGCAAACTTAACGAGTAATAATTCAACATTTAATAATAATGAAGTTCAAGTAATTGATCCAATGTTGAATTTTGACGGAACAGTTTGGAAATCAACTTCTAATTCTCCTTCAGTAGCAATTGGTATTTCTTCTCTTATTAATAATCAAGATATTGAAGGACAAAATAGACCATTCTTAAGTACAGTAGGTGCGGATCATTTTAGTTTGGATTCTATCTTATATGCTCCGATTACGGCTGCTGATGTTGGGCCAAATTCTTATTCATTAACAGCAACAAAATTTGTTAAAAATCGATTGAAAGTGCAAGTTTTTCCGAATCCGACGTCTAACTATTTGAGGATAGAAGATCTAAC